>DASTGL010000302.1:0-23424 GCA_035719145.1 Solirubrobacterales bacterium | reverse complement strand
ATCGCCACCCTGCTCCTGGTCCTCGGCCTCACCGGCCCGCTGCTGCAGCCGATCCTGGCGATCCGTTTCTTCGACCGCTTGCGGATCCTCGCCCACCCGCTCGTCGCCTTCCCCCTCTGGATCCTCAACTTCTACTTTTGGCATGTCCCGGCGCTCTACGACGCCGCTTACGGAGGAGCGCCGGTACACGCGCTCGAGCACGCCACCTTCATCTTCTTCGGCTGCCTGATGTGGATGCCGATCTTCGGCCCGCTGCCGAAGCCGCAGTGGTTTACGGCCGGTTGGAAAGTCCTTTACGTGATCGCGGTTCGGTTCGCTGGGGTGATCCTCGGCAACGTCCTGATGTGGAGCGGGACGGTCCTCTACGCGGTCTACGCGAAAGGGGAGCGCGAATGGGGGATCTCGGCGGTCGCCGATCAGAGCACCGCCGGCGTGGTGATGATGGTCGAGGGCACCTTCCTCGGGCTCGGCCTGCTCGCCTGGTTCTTCTTCGAGTGGTCGCGGGAGGGGATCGAGAAGCAGCGCCTGCTCGACCTGGCGCTGGAGCGAGGGGTCGACCTCGACGATGCGCGGGCGCAGCGGGCGGTCGCCGCCGGGCAGGGGGCGCGGCTCGAGCGCCAGATCCTCGAAGGCGGCAAGGAGCCCCATGTCACCGCTTGACCGCGGGCGGGCCTGGCTGGTGACCGGACCGGTCGGCCGCGGCCTTTCTTTCGCGATCGATTTCACGGTGGCGCTGCGGACGATGCTGGCGCGGCGGCGATGACCGATCCTCTAGGGTCACGCGTCCGATGAAGACCACCGTCAAAGAGCTTCCGAACTCCCGCGCCGAGGTCGAGGTAGAGGTTCCCGCGGCCGACGTCGACAAAGCCACTTCCCGCGCCGCCCGGGCGCTGGCGAAAGAGATGCGGATGCCCGGTTTCCGAGCCGGCAAGGCGCCGGCGTCCCTGGTGATCCAGCGGATCGGCTTCGGCTCGGTCCTGCAGGAGGCGATCCGCGAGGGCCTGCCGGAGTGGTACGAAGCGGCGCTCTTCGACTCGGGCGTCAGCCCGATCGGCGACCCCGACATCGAGATGGTCTCGACCCCGGAGGACGAGGGGCAGCCGCTCGAGTTCAAATTCACGGTCGGGGTGCGGCCCGCGGCCGAGCTCGGTGAGTACAAAGGGCTCGAGGTCGGCAAAGAGGAGAAAGAGGTTCCCGACGAAGTCGTCGACACGGAGGTCGAACGGATTCGCGAGGGGTTCGCGCGGCTGGAGCAGGTCGACCGCGAGGGCAAGGAGGGCGACTCGCTGTTGATCGACTTCGAGGGCTTCGTCGACGGCTCCGCCTTCCAGGGCGGGACCGCCGAGGATTACCTGCTGGCGCTCGGCTCGGGTCAGCTGATCGAGGGCTTCGAGGAGCAGCTCACCGGAGCGAAGGCGGGGGAGGAGCGCGAGGTCAAGGTGACCTTCCCGTCCGATTACCAGGCCGAGCACCTGGCGGGCAAAGACGCGGTCTTCAAAGTCAAGGTCAAAGAGGTGCGGGAGAAAGTCCTGCCCGAGCTCGACGACGACTTCGCCTCCGATGCTTCGGAGTTCGACACCCTGGAGGAGCTGCGCGCCGACATCCGCGAGAAAGTCGGGGCTGCGCTCGGCAGTCGCGCGGAAGAGGATTTCCGGATCGCCGCGATCGACGCGGCGGTGGAAGCGGCGAGCGTGGAGGTGCCCGACGAGCTGGCGATCGCCCGCGCCGAAGAACGCTGGGAGCGGATGGAACGGCAGCTGGCGGGACAGGGAATGGACCCCAACGCGTTCCTGCAGATGCAAGGGAAAACCCGCGAGGAGCTGATCGCGGAGACCAAGGAAGACGCCGAAAAAGAGCTGAAGCGCGAGGCGGTGGTTACCGCGATCGCCGAGGCCGAGCAGATCGAGGTCTCCGAGGAGGAGATGGTGGAGGCGCTCGAGCACAGCGCCGAACACGAACGGACGACGCCGGAGAAACTGCTGGAGCGGCTGCGCAAAAGCGGCCGCGACCAGATGGTCCGCGAGGACCTGCGGGCCCGGAAGGCGATCGAACTCGTCGCCGAGGCGGCGAAGCCGATCCCCAAAGAGGACGCCGATGCCCGCAAGGAGCAAGCCGACGCGCGGGAGAAAATCCTCGCGCCGGAGGGCGAGAAAAGCCCGAAAGCCGGCGAGCTCTGGACGCCCGGCAGCGACTGAGCACGGCTGACGGCTTCTATAGAGTGCGGGCGATGAGTCCTCTGGTCCCGATGGTGGTCGAGCAGACCTCGCGCGGCGAGCGCGCCTTCGACATCTACTCGCGCCTGCTGGGCGAGCGGATCGTCTTCCTCGGCACCCCGGTCACCGACGACATCGCCAACCTGATCGTCGCCCAGATGCTGCACCTGGAGTCCGAGGATCCGGACAAGGACATCAGCCTCTACATCAACTCGCCCGGCGGCTCGGTCTACGCGGGGCTGGCGATCTACGACACGATGCAGTTCATCAAGCCCGACGTGCAGACGATCTGCGTCGGCATCGCGATGAGCATGGGGGCGCTGCTGCTGAGCGGCGGCGCCGCCGGCAAGCGGATGGCGCTGCCGAACTCGAAGATCCTCATCCACCAGGTCTCGGCCGGCTTCCAAGGCCAGGCGACCGACATCGAGATCCACGCCAAAGAGATCATCGAAGTCCGCCGCCGCCTCGACGAGATCATCGCCCACCACACCGGCCAGTCATTCGACAAAGTCACCGAAGACACCGAACGCGACTACTTCATGAGCGCGGAGGAGGCGAAGGAGTACAACATCGTCGACCGCGTGATCGAGCACCACTGAAGCGCCTCTTCGCTTCAGCCTTCCTCTTCGCGGTTGTCCTCGCGACCTGCGTCGCCCCCGCTACCGCCGCGATCACGAGCCCTGACGGCGGCGTCCCCTACTACGGCCACGTCTTCCCGGTGCAGGGACCGCATGGAGTGCGAGGTGCGGTTGGCACCTACCACGCGCCGCGCAGCGGCGGCCGCATCCACGAAGGCTTCGACATCACCGCCGCCTGTGGCACCGAGCTGGTCGCGGTGCGCGATGGGCGGGTGCTGCAGCAGGGCTACGACCCGGTCCTCTACGGCAACTACCTGCTGATCCACGGCGAAGGCGAGACCCGCAGCTACTTCTACGCCCACATGCCGCACCCGGCCCGCGTTCACAAGGGCGAGCGGGTGTGGGAGGGGGAGCGGGTAGGCGCCGTCGGCGAAACCGGCAACGCCCGCGGCCTCGGCTGCCACCTCCACTTCGAGATCCACGTCCACGGGGTGGCGATCAACCCCGAACCCGAACTGCGCCGCTGGGATCGCTACAGCTGAATCCCGTGGTTCCTTTGTCCGGCTATACACGACAAAGGAACCACGGGATGGCTATCCGTCCTGTCGCAGGGTCCGTTCGAACCAGAGGTCGGCTTTCGGGTTCTCGTTGTAGGCGGGGACCTCGCGGTAGCCGGCGGCGCGGTAGAGGCCGACGGCTGGAGTGAGGTAATCGGAGGTGTCGAGGCGGACGGCGCGGCAGCCGTGCTCGAGGGCGATCTCGTCGAGGCGGGCGAGGATCTGGCGACCGAGGCCGCTGCCGCGGAAGGCAGGCGCGACGTACATGCTCTTCACCTCGGCGATCTCGGTGTTCAGGTAGCGGACGCCGCCGAGGCCGGCTGCCTCCCCGTCGGCCCGCGCCAGCAGCAGCACCCCGTTCGGCGGCACCAGGTCCGGCGGCGGTCCCTTCGCGATCTCCTCCTCGAGGTCAACGCCGGCACCCTCACGGTCGTAGACCAGCGGTCCGTCAGCCTCGCGGACGAAGTCCGCGTAGAGCCGCTGCACCTCCGGATCGTCGCGGTCGACGGGATCGAGCGTGAACTCAGCCATCCACCCGCAGCTCGTAGCTGAACCACTCCGAGCGCTCGGCGCCGGTGGTGTCGTAGAGGCGCTGGGCAGTGTGGTTGTCGGGGGCGGTCGACCACTCGACGAAGGGGACGCCGCGCTCGCGGGCGATTTCGGCGGTCGCCTCGATCAGGGCACGGCCGACGCCCTCGCCGCGCGCCTCCTCGCTGACGTAGAGGTCGTTCATCAACACGCTCTCGACCGCCTCTAACGAGCTGAAGTGCCAGTAGAGGCAGGCGTAGCCGACCAGCCGGCTGTCGCGGCGGGCGCCGAGCAGGAGCCCGTCCTCGCTGGGGGCGAGGAAACGGCGGAAGAAGGCGCGGTTGCGCTCGTCGTCGATCTCGGAGACCTCGTAGAAGCGCTGGTAGGCGGCGATCAGCGGCAGCAGCTGCTCGAACTGCTCGTCGGCGATCGGCGCGATCTCGATCTCGGCGGCCACCCGCCCACCGTAGCGGGACGCAAGGCTGCGCTCATGTGCAGGGACAACCCGGCCGATGCCGTAAACGACCTCACGAACCGGTGCAGGTCCCCGTCTAAGCTTTGGGACGCCGCCGGAGGCAAGAGAACATCCCGTTAGGAGGGGATCCCGCTGGCACGTCCTTCAGACTCGAACGAGCAGCTCCTCTGCAGCTTCTGCGGCAAGTCGCAGCGCCAGGTTAAAAAGCTGATCGCCGGCCCCGGCGTCTACATCTGCGACGAGTGCATCGACCTCTGCAACGAGATCATCGACGAGGAGCTGACCGCGCCTCCCGCCTTCGAGCTGGAGAACCTGCCGAAACCGCAGGAGATCTACGACGTCCTGCAGGAGTACGTGGTCGGCCAAGAGGCGGCCAAGCGCTCCCTCTCGGTCGCCGTCTACAACCACTACAAGCGGGTCCAGATCGCCCAGTCCGACGAGACCGAGGTCGAGCTGCAGAAGTCGAACATCATGATGCTCGGCCCGACCGGCTGCGGCAAGACGCTGCTGGCGCAAACCCTGGCCCGGATCCTCAACGTCCCCTTCGCGATCGCCGACGCAACCGCGCTGACCGAGGCCGGCTACGTCGGCGAGGACGTCGAGAACATCCTCCTGAAGCTGATCCAGGCCGCCGACTTCGACGTCAAAAAGGCCGAAACGGGAATCATCTACATCGACGAGATCGACAAGATCGCGCGCAAAGCCGACAACCCGTCGATCACCCGCGACGTCTCCGGCGAAGGCGTCCAGCAGGCGCTGCTGAAGATCCTGGAGGGGACTACCGCTTCGGTGCCGCCGCAGGGCGGGCGCAAGCACCCCCACCAGGAGTTCCTGACGATCGACACCACCAACATCCTCTTCGTCTGCGGCGGCTCCTTCGCCGAGCTCGACAAGGTGATCGAGCGGCGGGTCGGTGACCGCGGTATCGGCTTCGGCGCCGAAATCTCTTCGCGCCAGAAGAAGGACGCCGGCGAATGGTTCGAGCAGGTGCTGCCCGAGGACCTGGTCGAGTACGGCTTGATCCCGGAGTTCATCGGCCGCCTGCCGGTGATCACCGCGATCCACCAGCTCAGCCGCGACGACCTGACCACGATCCTGACCGAGCCGCGCCATGCGCTCACCCGGCAGTTCCAGCGCTTCTTCGAGTTCGACGACATCGAGCTCGTCTTCTCCGAGGACAGCCTCGAGGCGATCGCCGACAAGGCCCTGGAGCGCGAGACCGGCGCCCGCGGACTGCGCTCGATCCTCGAGGAAACGCTGCTCGACGTCCAGTTCGAGCTGCCCTCGCGCCGCGACGTCACCAAGTGCGTCGTCACCAAGGAGACGATCACCGAGGGCCGACGCCCGACGCTCGTCACCGAGGCGGTCCAGCAGGACATCGGTCCTGCCGACCCGGGGCTCAGCGAAGAAACCGCATAGCGTCTTTAGACTCGCCCCCGTGAGCGCGGGGGACCGGCAAAAACTGGAGAGCACCACCCGCTACGACCCGACCGAGGTCGAGGCGCGGGTCTTTGCCGAGTGGATCGAGGGCGGCTACTTCCACCCGGCCGCGGAGGGAACGCCGGAGGAGAACTTCTCGGTCGCGATCCCGCCGCCCAACGTCACCGGGGCCCTGCACATGGGGCATGCGCTGAACGGCTCGATGCAGGACGCGCTGGTGCGGATGAACCGGATGCGGGGGAAGAACACGCTCTGGATCCTCGGCACCGACCACGCCGGCATCGCCACCCAGGCCGTGGTCGAGAAAGAGCTGCGCAAAGAAGGCAAGACGCGCCATGAGCTCGGCCGCGAGGCCTTCGTCGAGCGGGTCTGGGAGTGGAAAGCCGAGTACGGCTCGCGGATCGTCGAGCAGTACAAGCGGCTCGGCGCCTCCTGCGATTACGAGCGCGAGCGCTTCACCCTCGACCAGGGCTACGTGAAGGCCGTCTACCGCGTCTTCAAGCAGCTCTTCGACAAGGGCCTGATCTACCGCGACTACTACATGGTCAACTGGGACCCGGGCTCGCGCTCGGCGATCTCCGACCTCGAGGTCGAGACGCGCGAGGTCGAGGACACGCTGTACTCGATCGACTACCCGGTCGAGGGCACCGATCGCGTGCTGACCGTCGCCACGGTGCGGCCGGAGACGATGCTCGCCGACACCGCCGTTGCGGTGAACCCGGGCGACGAGCGTTACCGCGACCTCGTCGGGCAGCACGTGGTACTGCCGCTGGTCGGCCGCCGGATCCCGATCATCGCCGACGACCACGTCGACGTCGAGTTCGGGACCGGGGCGCTGAAGATCACCCCCGGCCACGACCCCAACGACTTCGAGATCGGCCGCAAGCACAAGCTCGAGGAGATCGGCGTGATCGGCCCCGACGGCCGGATGACCGAGGAGGCTGGGCAGTTCGCCGGGCTGACCGCCGCCGAGGCGCAGAAGGCGGTGGTCGAGGCGCTGCGCGAGGAGGGACGGCTGCGCGCCGAGGAGCCCTACACCCACTCGGTCCCGTTCTCGCACCGCTCCGGCGAGCGGATCGAGCCGCTGATCTCGCTGCAGTGGTTCTGCCGCATGGACGAGCTGGCGCGGCCGGCGATCGAAGTCGTCGAACGCGACGAGGTGCGGATAACGCCCTCGCAGTGGAAGCGCGTCTATCTCGAATGGATGAGGGAGATCCGCCCCTGGTGCATCTCGCGCCAGCTCTGGTGGGGGCACCGGATCCCCGTCTGGTACTGCGACGCCTGCGGCGAGACGATCGTCGCCGAAGCCGAGCCGGAGCGCTGCGGCTCCTGCGGCGGCGAGCTGCGCCAGGAGGAGGACGTGCTCGACACTTGGTTCAGCTCGGCGATCTGGCCCTTCGCCACCCTCGGCTGGCCCGACGACACCCCCGAGCTGCGCGCCTTCTACCCGACCAGCTTCCTCACCACGGCGCGGGAGATCCTCTTCCTCTGGGTGGCGCGGATGATCATGACCGGGCTCGAGTTCCCCGGCGCGATTCCCTTCCGCGACGTCTACGTCCACTCGGTGATCCAGGCCCGCGACGGCCGGCGGATGTCGAAGAGCCTCGGCACCGGGATCGACCCGCTGGAGGAAATCGACGTCCACGGCGCCGACGCCTTGCGCTTCGGCCTGCTGGCGATGTCCTCGACCCAGGACGTGCGCTTCTCCGACGCCAAGGTCCAGCAGGGGCGTGATCTCGCCAACAAGCTCTGGAATGCGAGCCGGCTGATCCTCCTCAACTCCGCCGCGGTGGAGCCGGCGCCGCGGCCGACCTGTGTCGAGGACCGCTGGATCCTCTCGCGGCTGGAGCGCACGATCGCTTCGGTGACCGAGAAGCTCGAGACCTACGACTTCGCCCACGCCGTCCAGGAGGCCTACTCATTCTTCTGGCGCGACCTCTGCGACTGGTACCTGGAGATCGTCAAGCCGCGCCTCTACGACGGCGAGGCGGAGGTCTCGGCGACGCTGCTCTACGCGCTGGAACGGGTGCTGGCGCTGCTGCACCCGACGATGCCGTTCGTCACCGAGGAGATCTGGAGCTTCCACCCGGCGCGGCAGGGCCACCTCGTAGTTCACGACTTCCCGAGCGCCGACGAGTCGCTCTTCGACGACGCGGCCGAGGAAGACGTCGAGAGCGGGATCCGCCTGACCCAGCGCCTGCGCGCCTGGCGCGACCTCGCCGGGGTGCCGGTCGGGGCGACCCTGCCGGCGGTGATCGACGGCGTCGAGCCCCCGGACTTCGTCGCCCGTCTTTCTCGCTTCGAGTTCGACGGCGCGGGGACCGAGCCGGTCGCCTCGGTCGGCCCCGTCCGCGTCCTCGACTCCGACCAGCTCGACGCCGATGCGGTTGCCGCGCGGCTGGACAAGCGGCGCGAGGAACTGCGGGCAGAGGTCGAGCGCGGCGAGCGCAAACTCGGCAACGAGAAGTTCGTCGCCAAGGCGCCGGCCGAGGTGGTCGAGGAGGAGCGGGGCAAGCTGGAGCGCTACCGCAACGAACTCGCCGAGCTGAGCTGATCGACGCTGACGCCTACCTGAACTCGCTCGAGCCGGTCGGGATGCGACTCGGCCTCGAACGGATGCGCAAGCTGACGACGGCGCTGGGGCTGCCGCAGCACCGCTTCGCCTCGATCCACGTCGTCGGCACCAACGGCAAGTCCTCCGTGACGCGGATGACGGCGGCGCTGCTGGAGGCGCACGGCGTCAGCGCGGGTGCCTCCGTCTCCCCGCACACCGGCCGCTGGTCAGAGCGGACGCTGATCCACGGCGAGGAGGTGGCGCCGGAGGCGTGGGCGAAGGCGGTCGAACAGGTCGTGCGGGCGGCGGAGGGGGTGAACCGGAGCCTCGAGGGGGGCGAGGCGGTGACGCAGTTCGAGGCGGCGACGGCGGCGAGCTTCGTCGCTCTGGCCAACGCGCGGGTGCGGGCGGGCGTGATCGAGGCCGGGCTCGGCGGCCGCCTCGACGCCACCAACACGATCCCCTCCAAGGTCACCGTCCTCACCTCGATCGGCCTCGATCACACCGAGTGGCTGGGGGAGACCGAGGTCGAGATCGCGGCCGAGAAGCTCGCGGTCCTGCGCGACCAGACGACCCTGGTCCTGGGCGAGGTCTCAGCCGAGGTAAGGGCGCTGGCCGAGCAGACGGCGCGGCAGCGGAACGCGCGCCTGGTGCTCGCTCCCCGCGAGCCGGAGTTCGAGGTTCGCCTGCGCGCTCCGGGAGAGTTTCAGCGCCGCAACTTCGCGCTTGCCTGCGCGGCGGCCGAGGCGTTTCTCGGCCGCCTCGATCCGGAGGTGGCGGCCGAGGTCGCCGCGAGCGTCACAGTGCCCGGGCGCCTCGAGCGACTAGCCGAGCGACCGCCGGTCTTCGTCGACGCCGCCCACAACCCCGCCGGGGCGGCGGCGCTGGCCGAATCGCTGCCCGCCGTCGCCGGCGGCCGCCGCGTCGTCGCCTGCCTCGCGGTCCTCGCCGACAAGGACGCCGAGGCGATGGTCGCGGCGCTGGCCCCGGCCCTGGAGCGGGCGGTCTGCACCGAGCTTCCCGCTACGGCCCTGGAAGGCCACGGCCGCCCCGGCGCCCGCTCCCGCTCGGCGACGGAGCTTGCAGCCACTTGCGAATCGGCTGGCCTGAGAGCCGAAGCCCAGCCCGATTTCGACGCCGCGCTGCAGCGCGCGGTCGCGCTGGCGGCCGAAGACCCCGAGGGCATGGTCCTGGTCGCCGGTTCCCATTACGCCATCGCCCCTGCCCGCTCTGTGCGAGGATTTCGCCATGGATCGACCCCGTAGCGCCGGCTCCGAACTGCTCTCGATGATGGGCCTGGTCGCCGCCGTGGTGGCGATCGTCATCCTCTTCTTCTTCGGCGTCGGCTACCTGTTCGGAAGGCTCTTCCTTTAGAGAACAGGGTTACCGTCGGCAACGGCGAAGTAGACTGCCGCCCCCCAGCGGCGCCCCCTAAACCATGCTCCTAGCGATCTTCGGCATCACCAACGACGGCCTCAATCTGGCCGCCACCCTCTTCCTCCTGCTGCTGGTCGTCCTCTGGCTGGCGCTGATCGTCTACACCTACCTCGACGCCCGCCGGCGCATCTCCGATCCCTTCCTGGTCGCCTGCGCCACCGTCGCCTCCTTCTTCCCCTTCGTCGGCACCGCCGTCTACGCGATCGTGCGGCCGCCGGAGTACCTCGAGGACGCGCACGAGCGCGAGCTGGAGATCAAAGCCGCCGAGCTGCGGGTGCGGCAGCTGCGCGAGCAGACCTGCCCCAACTGCGAGTACCCGGTCGAGAAGAACTACCTGCGCTGCCCCAACTGCCAGCGCCGCCTCAAGGACCCGTGCCCGACCTGCGGCAAGCCGGTCGACCCGCGCTGGGGGCTCTGCCCCTACTGCGAGACGAACCTGAGGAGCGGCGGCGAGGAGCGGCCGCGCCGCAAACGTCGTAACCCCGAGGAGCGCCAGGCGCCGCCGAAAGGCGATTCCGCGCCGCGCCGCAAACGAACTGCGCCGCCGGCGAGCGAAGGGGCCGATCCAACCCAAGAGCAAAGGAGCCCCACCCGTGAGCCGGACCCTGATCCTCGTCAAGCCTGACGCCTTCGAGCGCGCCCTGACCGGCGAGGTGATCGCCCGCTTCGAGCGCAAGGGGCTGCGGATCGCCGCCCTCAAGTCGATGCGGGCGACCGAGGAGATCGCCAACGAGCATTACGCCGAGCACACCGACAAGCCGTTCTTCGGCGAGCTCGTCTCCTTCATCACCGGCGGCACGCTGGTGGCGATGGTCCTCGAGGGGACCGAAGCGGTCAAAGCCGCCCGGCAGCTGATAGGGGCGACCAACCCGGTCGAGGCGGCTCCGGGCTCGATCCGCGGGGACTTCGCGCTCGAGGTGACCTTCAACATGGTCCACGGCTCGGATTCCGACGAGTCGGCTGAGCGCGAGATCGGGATCTGGTTCCCCGAGCTGTCCTGACGGGCTGTCCCTGAAGGTCGTCCTCGCATCTGGGTCCCCGCAGCGGCGGGAGATCCTGCAGAAGCTCGACATCGACTTCGAGGTTGTTGTGCCTGGCGTCGAGGAGCTGGCCGACGGGGACGCTGAAGAGCTGGTTCGCGCTAACGCTTTGAGGAAGGCCCGGGCCGCTAGCGGGGCGGGCATACCTGCGCGCGGGGTCGTGCTCGGCATGCCCGCCCCGCACCCGGAGCGGGTGGTGATTGCCTGTGACACGGACGTTGTGCTCGATGGCGAGGTGTTGGGGAAGCCCGCTGATGCTTCGGAGGCGCGGGAGTACCTCGATCGGATGAGCGGGCGGGCTCACACGGTCATGAGTGGCTTGGTGGTCGTGGTTGACGGCGAGGAGCGGGCGGGGGTGGAGAAGACGACGGTGGTCTTCAAGGAGTTGTCGGAGGAGGAAAAGGACCGCTACGTCCGCTTCGGGGAGTGGGAAGGCCGGTCGGGCGGCTACGCGATCCAGACGCTTGGGTCGTCGCTGGTGGAAAGGCTCGAGGGCAGCGTCTCAAACGTGGTGGGGCTTCCTGTGGGGTTGCTGGCGGAGCTGGCGCCTCAGCTTTTCGAGCGCAGCTAGATCAATTTCTGGAAGGTGCGGGAGTCAGGGGGGAGAGTTCTCTCCGCCTGACGCTTAACCTCTCGTGCACTACCATCCGGAACCTATTCTTCCCCGCCGTCCGGTTCTCGGGCCCTACTGGCGGGGCGTCCGCAGTGGTAGCCCCTGAGACTGTCCGAGTTGCGGTCTTCATCGACTGGCAGAACGCCTATCGGGCGGCGCGCCGAGCGTTTGGCTTGGAGCGTATGCCAGTCGAGCGGGGCAACTTCAGTCCTTATCGCCTTGGTCAGCTGCTGGCTGCTGCAAACGGCCGGGGTCGTGCCGGTCGTCTTGTCCGCGTAGAGGTGCATCGGGGGCTCCCTTCTCCCAAATATGACCTGTTGGGATACAACGCAGTCCGCCGTCAGGCCAAGGCATGGAAGACGGATAACCCACGGGTCGTGGTGCCGAGGCTCCGGCCCCTGCGCTACCGCAACTACCCGGCCCAGCCACCGACCGAGAAGGGGGTGGATGTGGCGCTTGCAGTGAGCGCGATCGAGGCCAAGCTCAGGAATTACAGCGATGTCGTGATCGTCTTCTCCCACGACATGGATCTGCTGCCGGTTCCAGAAGCGATCGCCAGGCTAGCTCAACCGGCTCAGGTGGAGACTGCCTCGTGGTCGTCCGGATCTTTCAGACAGCGGCTCCGGCCACGGCCACCGGTGGCTCACCATGCGATCACGCAGCAGATCTTCGAAGCCGTCGAGACGCCGGTCAACTACGCCCATCGGCGTCCTAGCTGAGCTGGCGGCGCAGCTGTTCGAGCGAGGCTGAGCAAACTCACAGAACGCTAAGACGCGTTTGCCATCATCGGCCCTGTAAATGGGCCTATTCAGCAAAATCGGGCTCGGCGGCAGGGACATGGCCGTCGACCTCGGGACCGCGAACACGCTGGTGTACGTGCGGGGGCGCGGGATCGTGCTGTCCGAGCCGTCGGTCGTGGCGATCGATTCGGTCTCCGGCCAGGTCCACGCGGTCGGCGTCGAAGCGAAGCGGATGCTCGGGCGCACGCCCGGCACGATCACCGCGATCCGGCCGCTCAAGGACGGCGTCATCGCCGACTTCGACGTCACCGAGCAGATGCTGCGCCACTTCATCGCCTCGGTGCATTCCAACCGCTTCGCCCACCCGCGCGTCGTCGTCTGCGTGCCCTCCGGCGTCACCGGGGTCGAGAAGCGCGCGGTCGAGGAGGCCTGCCTCTCGGCCGGCGCCCGCCAGGCCTACCTGATCGAGGAGCCGATGGCGGCGGCGATCGGCGCCGGCCTACCGGTCGGCGAGCCGACCGGCTCGATGGTCGTCGACATCGGCGGCGGCACTACCGAGGTCGCCGTGATCTCGCTCGGCGGCATCGTCGTCTCGCAGTCGATCAGGGTCGGCGGCGACGAGCTCGACGAGGCGATCGTCGCCCACTGCAAACAGAACTACAAACTGGCGATCGGCACCCAGACCGCGGAGGAGGTGAAGCTCGAGGCCGGCTCGGCTTCGCCGCTGCCGGAGGAGGTGCGGACCGAGATCCGCGGCCGCGACCTCGTCTCCGGGCTGCCGAAAACGATCGAACTCACCTCCGAGGAGGTCCGCGGCGCCCTCGAAGAGCCGGTCAGCCACATCGTTGCCGCGGTCAAGGAGACGCTCGACCGCACCCCGCCGGAGCTGGCGGGTGACATCATGGACCGAGGCATCACCCTCGCCGGCGGTGGCGCCCTGCTGCAAGGACTGGAGCAGCGCCTGCGCGACGAGTGCCAGATGCCATGCCAACTGGCAGAGTCGCCGTTGACGTGCGTGGCGGTGGGGTCCGGCATCTCCCTCGAGGAGGTCGAGACGATCCACCGCGCCGGAAAGAACAACGGAGCGCGCCCCCGGCGGTAGCCGGCGCTCCTCATGCGAACCCCAAGACCAGAGACTTCACTGTGTACCGAAAGCAAGTACGCCGCCGCCGCGCGCTGCTGGCGCTGCTGATCGTCGGCTCCTTCGCCCTGCTCAGCGTCACCTACGGGCAGGGCTCCGACGGCGTCCAGCGCGGCGTGGCCACCATTTTCAGCCCGATCCAGTCGGTTGCCGACCGTGCCCTGAAGCCGGCTCGCGACCTCGTCAACTGGTTCGACGAGACCTTCGACGCGAAGGGCAAGAACACCCGCCTGCACACCGAACTGGAAGAAGCGCGCAAGCAGGCGGTCGGCGCCAAGGCGGCGCTGGCCGAAAACGCCGAACTGCGCAAGCTCGTCGGCCTCGACGAAAGCGGAGCGATCCCGTCCGGCTACGAAAAGGTCACGGGCCGGGTCGTCTCGCGCTCGCCCACGGTCTGGTTCTCCGACGTGACGATCGACGTCGGCTCCGGCGACGGGGTGGGGGTCGGGGACCCGGTCGTCACCGGCGACGGCCTCGTCGGCCACGTCGCCGCGGTCACCGGCGGCAGCGCCAAGGTGACCCTGATCGCCGACCACTCGAGCGCCGTCGCGGCGCGGATCGTGCCGAACGGGGCGCAGGGGATCCTCAAGCCCTCAGTCGGCGACCCCGGCGACATGGTCCTCGAATACCTCGACACCGAAAAGATCGTCGGCAAAGGCCAGTCGGTCGTCACCTCGGGCTGGCGCGGCGAAGGGATCGGGTCGAAGTACCCGCCGAACATCCCGATCGGCAAAGTCGCCGAAGCCGCGATCACCGAACAGGAGGCCCAGCACCAGGTGCACGTGCAGCCCTTCGCCGACCTCCGCAACCTCGACGTCGTCCAGGTCCTCGCCGGGGGCTCACGCGAATGATCCTCACCCCCAACATCGTCGCCCGGCTCGTCGCGATCGTCGTCGTCGGCGTGCTGCTGCAGCTCGGCTTCTTCTCCCAGGTCGCCCTCTTCCACGTCAGCCCCGACGTCCTGCCCTCGCTTGTCGTCGTCCTCGGCCTCTTCGGCGGCACCCTGACCGGAGCCGTCTGCGGGTTCTCGGTCGGCCTGCTCCTCGACTGCCTGTTGATCGCGCCGCTCGGCGGCGGCTCGCTGGTCTTGCTGGCCACGGGCTATGTCGCCGGGCTCTTCCGCGAGCGCTTCGAGATCCACAGCCCGCTGGTGCCGCCGCTCCTCTGCATGGCCCTGACCTTCTTCGCCGAGCTCGGCTTCGGCGCGGTCGAGCTGATGCTGGGGCTGAACGACGTCCCGGTCAGCCCGCTGGTGATCCGCGACCTGGTGCTGAAGAGCATCTTCGCCTTCTTCCTCGGCTGGGCGATCTACGCGCTGCTGCGGCGCATCCTGCGGCCGGCGCTGGTGGAGGAGCAGGCGGCGCGGCGCCCGGCCCGGAGTCGCCCGGCGCGGCGGCCCCTGAGGGCGGGTCGTGGCAGGCGACCGCGGACCATGGGAGCCTAGGGACATGTACCTGCGCAACGACGATCGTCCGCAGGGCAGCCGCCTCTCGCTGCGGATCGCGGTGCTGGGCGGCGTCGCCGTCGCCCTCTTCGGGATCCTCTTCTTCCGGCTCTGGAACCTGCAGGTCCTCTCCGGCGACAAGTACCTCGCCGAGGCGAAGAACAACCGCACCCGCTCCTTCAAAGTGATCGCGCCACGCGGCGAGATCCTCGGGCGCGAAGGCAAGGTCCTGGTCGACAGCCGCAGCGCCCTGGCCCTGCAGCTGAACACGGCGAAACTGCCCGAAGACCCGGCCGAGGAACGGGCGGAGCTGGCGCGGATCGGCGCTCTCGTCCACCTGAACCTGCACCAGCTGCGGCGCAAGATCGCCAAAGAAGAAGAAGTCGCCGCGGGCGCCCCGGTGACGTTGCGCCAGGACGTCAACTTCGACCTCGTCGCCTACATCGAAGAAAACCAGCCTGACTTCCCCGGGGTGGCGGTGCAGCGGGTCTTCGTCCGCCACTACCCCCACGGGACGCTGGCTGCCCACGTCCTCGGCAGCGTCGGCGAGATCTCCGAAGAAGAACTGGAAGAAGCCCGTAACAAGCACAGGGAAGCGGGCGAAACGGTCGGCAAAGGCGGGGTCGAGGCGACCTACGATAAGTACCTGCGCGGTGAATCCGGCGAAACCAAGATCCAGGTCAACGCGCTCGGCGAGCCGACGCCCGGCGGCCAGCTCGTCGAAGTGCCGCCCACTCCCGGCGAGAGCCTGAAGCTGACGATTGACCCGGCAGTGCAGGAAGCGGGGGAAAGTGCCCTCGCCTCACAAGGACTCCCCGGGGCCTTCATCACGATGGACATCCAGAACGGGCAGATTCTCGGACTCGGCTCTTCGCCGACCTTCGAACCGTCGGCGCTGACCCCGCCGATGACGCAGGCCGAGGTCAACGAACTGATCCGCAACGAAACGACGGCACCGCTGACCGACCGCGCGACCGAAGGGCTCTATCCGACGGGCTCGACCTTCAAGCTCATCACCGCGCTGGCGGCACTGGAAAACGGCGTGATAACTCCGAACAGCGTCATCAACGACCCCGGGCAGCTCTGCCTCGGAGAAGAATGCTTCAAAAACGCCGAAGGGGCGGCTTACGGGCCCCTGACTCTGGTGCCGGCGCTGGAAGTGTCCGACGACGTCTTCTTCTACACGCTGGGCCTCGACATGTGGAAGACCAACGACCTGCAGCAGTGGGCTCACCAGCTCGGCATCGGCCGCCCGACCGGGATCGACATACCGGTCAATACCGACGGCCTGCTGCCGACCAGGCACTGGCGTGACCAGCTCTTCAAAGAAGGCGAAACCGAACGGCCCTGGTCGTCCGGCGACAACATCCAGCTGGCGACCGGGCAGGGGGACCTGCAGACCAACCCGCTGCAGATGGCGGTCGCCTACGCCGCGCTCGGCAACGGTGGCACGATCGTCACCCCGCATGTGGGGATGGAAGTCGAGGACGCGGCTGGACGCGTGCAGAAGGAATTCGACCCCGGCCCCCGGCGCCACCTGAAGATCAACCCGGGCACGCGCTCGGTGATCCTGGAAGGCCTGCACGACGCCGCGCAGGGGCCCAGCGGCACCTCCCATGTGGTCTTCGACAGCTTCCCGATTCCCGTCGCCGGCAAGACCGGGACCGCGGAACGGGGGGTGGGCCACGCCGACCAATCCTGGTACGCGGTGCTCGCCCCGTACCCCGATCCGCGTATCGTGACGGTAGTCACCATCGAGGAAGGCGGGTTCGGCGCCGAATCGGCAGCCCCCGCCGCGAGGCAGATCCTCGAAGCAGTTTTCCGCCACAAGCTTGAAGCCGCCGCCGAATCCGAAGGCGAAGGCGAAACCGAAACCGAATCCCCAACTGGATGATGTACGCGACCAGAACCAGGAACGCCAGGCCCGAGCCGTTCGCGGTCCAGGTCAGCCTCGGCGAGCGCCTCGGCCTCGCCCACATGGACTGGCCGCTGGCCTTTGCCGCGGCGGCCCTCGTCGGCTTCAGTATCCTCACCCTTGGCCAGGCCACCCGCCACGACGTCCCCGGCAGCCCTGACTACTACCTCGAGCGGCAGGCGATCTACGCCGTCCTCGGCCTGGTCGGGATGTTCCTCCTGACCCGGATCGACTACTCGCGCTTCCGCGAGCTCCGCGTCGGCCTCTACACCTTCCTCTGCGTCAGCGTCGCCCTCGTCTTCGTCTTCGGCTTCGCCGCCCGGGGCTCGCGGCGCGCCTTCGAACTTCCCTTCTTCTCCTTCCAGCCATCGGAGCTTGGCAAGCTCCTGCTAGTGCTTGCGCTTGCCGGGTTCGTGATCGATGGCGCCAGGCGGGGCTCGCCGGTCCAGCGGACCGTGCGCTACCTGTGTCTCGGCCTGGCACCGGCTGCGCTCGTCTTCTTGCAGCCCGACCTCGGCACCTCGATGGTGTTTGTGGTCGCCACCCTCGCCGTCATGTACTTCGGAGGCGTCCCCTGGACGCACTTCGCGGCCATCGGCGGCGGCATCATTGCGCTGATCGCGCTGGTCCTGGTCCTCGCTCCGGCGGTGGGCCACCCAGTGCTCAAGGGCTACCAGGAAGAACGGCTGACGTCGTTCCTCCATCCCCATGAGCACGAAGCCGGCGCGGGCTACCAGCAGAACCAATCAGTTGTCGCCATCGGCGCCGGTCAAGCGACCGGCCGTGGCGACAAAGCCACCCAAACGCGGCTCGACTTCGTTCCCGAGCGCAGCACCGACTTCATCTTCGCGGTGATCGGTGAGCGCTACGGGTTCATGGGCGCCGCGTTCGTCCTATCCCTTTACGCCCTGCTCTTCTGGCGGGCGCTGCGGATAACGACGCTCTCGAAGAACTCCTACGGAACCCTGGTCGCGGGCGGCATCGCCGTCTCGCTGCTGTTCCAGACCTTCGTCAACGTGGGGATGAACCTGGGGATCATGCCGATCACCGGGATCCCCCTGCCGTTGATGAGCTATGGAGGGTCCTCCGTGCTCGCTACTTTCCTTGCAGTCGGCGTTCTTCAGAGCATCAACGTCCAAGCGCATCTCAGCCAAAGGGGCAGGTTCGCCTGGTGATCTCGAGAATGAGACCCGGCATCGCGTACCTATCCGAACTGAGCTGAATCACAAATGAAAAAAACGATTTTGGTCTCCGCCGAGCGCGGCGAGACCCGTGTTGCCGTCCTCGAGGCAAAGCAGAAGGGCGGTAAAAGCAGCGTCGCCGAGCTCTACATCGAGCGGCGCGGCCGGCGATCGATCGTCGGCAACATCTATAAGGGCAAGGTCGACAACGTCCTGCCCGGGATGGAGGCCGCCTTCGTCGACATCGGCCTCGAGCGCAACGGCTTCCTCCACGTCGACGAGATCCTCACCCCCGACGGCGAGCAGGCCCCGCGCCGCGGGCGCGGCGGCGGCCGCCGCATCAACGAGCTGATCAAGCCGGGCCAGGAGATCCTGGTCCAGGTCGTCAAGGACCCGCTGAAGTCGAAGGGCGCCCGGCTCTCGATGAACGTCTCGATCGCCGGCCGCTACCTGGTCTTCGCGCCGAACGGCAGCGGCGTCGGCGTCAGCCGCCGCCTTGCGGACAAAGAGCGCGACCGGCTGCGCAAGATGGTCGACCGCACCTACAAAGGCAAGGGTGGGCTGATTGTCCGCACCGCCGCCCACGGCGCCAAAAAAGCCGACTTCGTGCGCGAGATCAGCTACCTGCAGAAGCTGAACGAGGTGCTGGAGCGTCGCTCGGACGGGACCAAGGCCCCGGCCCTGGTCTTCCAGGAGGCCGACCTCTCGATCCGGGTCCTCCGCGACGTCTTTCTCAGCGAGTTCGAGAAAGCGATCATCGACTCGCCGAAGCAGTTCGAGCGGGTGACCAACTTCTTCCAGCGCACCGCGCCGGAGCTGGTCGACGGCGTCGAACTCTACGAGGGTAAAAAGCCGCTGCTGGAGAAATGGAAGGTCGACGAGGAGATCGAGTCGACCCTGAGCCGGCGGGTCGACCTGGCCTCGGGCGGCTACCTGATCATCGACTACGCCGAGGCGCTGACGGTGATCGACGTCAACAGCGGCTCCTTCACCGGCCGCGGCAAAGGCGGGCTCGAGGAGACCATCACCAAGGTCAACACCGAGGCGGCCGAGGAGGCGGTGCGGCAGCTGCGGCTGCGCGACATCGGCGGCATCATCGTCATCGACTTCATCGACATGGCCCGGGCCAGCAACCGCGACAAAGTCCTGAAGACGATGCGCAAAGCGCTCGACGCCGACAAGTCGAAGAGCTACGTGGTCGAGGTCTCGCCGCTCGGCCTGGTCGAGATGACCCGCCAGAACGTCACCGACGGGGTGCGGGAGATCCTCACCGAGCCCTGCCCGACCTGCGCCGGGGTGGGCGTCGTCCTCTCGGCCGAGACGGTGGCGCTGGAGGGTCTGCGGAAGATGCGCGACATCGCCGCCGAGAACCCCGACAGCGAGGCCTTCCTGATCCGCGTCAACCCCAAGGTCGCCCACGAGCTGACCGATTCCGACAGCGGCCTGACCGAGCTCGAGGAGGAAACCGGCAAGCGGTTCCACTTTGAGGGCGGCGACGCGCTCTCGATCGACACCTTCATCGTCATCGAGCAGGGCAGCCGCGCGGCGATCGAGGAGCGGGCGCTGCCGTTCAAGGTCGGCGAGGAGGTCCTGGTCGACATCGACGAGCCGCACATGTACAACGCCGACGACGCCGTCGCCCGGATCGACTCCTACATCGTCAGCGTCACCGGCGGCGGTCGCTTCGTCGGCCAGCGGAAGATGGTGCGGATCGACGAGGTCGAGCGTTCGGCGGCGATCGCCTCGCTGCTGGGAGGCGAGTCCCCGAACGGCTCTTCAGGAGGCGAGGAAAACGGCTCCCAGCTAGACTCCGACGCTCCTTCGCGCAAACGTAGTCGTGGTCGCAGAGGCGGCCGGGGGCGTTCGCGCGCCAAGCAAGGCAGCGAGAAAGACGGATGAGCACCTACGCGATAGTCGAAACCGGCGGTAAGCAGTACAAAGTCGAGGAGGGCACGTCCCTGCTCGTCGACCGGCTCGATGCCAAAGAGGGCGACAAAGTCGCCCTGCGTCCGGTGCTCTTCCGCGGCGACGACGTCCTCGCCGGCGAGAAGAACCTCGGCAAAGTCAAAGTCGAGGCCAAAGTCGCCGAGCACCTGCGTGGCCCGAAGGTCAAAGTCTTCAAATACAAGGCGAAGAAGGGCTATCGCCGCCGCGCCGGTCACCGCTCCGAGCTGACCCGGCTCGAGGTCACCACGCTCAAAGGGGGCAAAAGCTAATGGCGCATAAGAAAGGCCTCGGCTCCAGCCGCAACGGCCGCGAATCCAACCCCAACATGCTCGGGGTCAAGGTCTTCGCCGGCCAGCGCGTATCCGGCGGCGAGATCATCGTCCGCCAGCGCGGCACCCGCTTCTGGCCCGGCGAGGGCACCGGCCTCGGCCGCGACCACACGATCTTCGCCACCCGCGAAGGCATCGTCGACTTCAAGCCGGCCCGCAAGGGCCGCACTATTAGCGTTCTGGCTGATTAGGGGGCTGGGGGAGGGGCGGGTACCCCTCTCCAGACACCGCTCGCCGATGGCTCGCGGTTGAGTGTCTGGCGAGGGCACCCGCCCCTCCCATCCAGAGCGCCAGAACGGTCCGTTTTAAGCTGCTCAGCTGATGTACGACAAGGCGAAAATCTGGGTTGAGGGCGGCGCCGGTGGCAACGGCTCCATCAGCTTCCGGCGTGAGGCGCATGTGCCGCGGGGTGGGCCGGATGGCGGGGATGGGGGGCATGGCGGCGACGTGGTGCTGGTCTGCGATCCGTCGAAGCGGGATCTCGGGGCGTTGAAGGGGAGCAAACACTTCCGGGCGCAGCGGGGGCGGCATGGGGAAGGGTCGAACCGGCAGGGTGGCCGGGGCGATGACCGCGAGATTCCGGTGCCGCCGGGTACGCAGGCGAACGCGGTCGACGGCAGTCTGATCGATCTGGTGACGCCCGGGCAGCGGGCAATCGTCGCCCACGGGGGGCGCGGCGGACACGGGAACCGGCGCTTCACCACCTCGACGCGGCAGGCGCCGCGGTTCGCCGAGAAAGGTAGCGCCGGGGAGGCCGACTGGATCGAGCTGCAGCTGAAGCTGTTGGCCGACGTCGGCTTGGTCGGGCTGCCGAACGCGGGCAAGTCATCGCTGCTCGGGCGGCTGACGCGGGCAGCGCCAAAGGTCGCCGACTACCCCTTCACGACGCTCTCGCCGGTACTGGGGACGATCGAAGGCGAGGACCGGCAGGCGGTTGTCGCCGACATCCCCGGCTTGATCGAAGGCGCCGCCGAGGGCGCGGGGCTGGGGCACGAGTTTCTCGCCCACGTGGAGCGCTGCTCGATGCTCGTCCACCTGGTCGACGTGGCGCCGGGCGAAGGTGACCCGGTTGCCAACTACGAGATGGTGCGGGGCGAGCTGGCCGCGCACGGTGCTGGCCTAGAGCGCCTGCCGGAGCTGGTCGTCTTGAGCAAGCGCGACCTGCTGCCGGCCGAGCGGGTCGAGGCTGCGGTAGCGGAATGGGAGGAGCGGCTGGGAGGAGAGGCTCTGGGCGTAATCGCCGTCTCCTCGGCGACCGGCGAGGGGCTGGAGGAACTGCGCCGACGGATCCTCGCCGAGTTGCCCGAGATCGTCCCGGCCGCGGCTAGTGCCGAGGCGGACAGCGGCGACGCCGAGTTCGAGGTCGAGCACCGCGTCTACCGGCCCGCCGGCGAGGGCGGCTATTGGGTCGAGCGGGAGGAGGACGGCGCCTTCCGCGTCCTCGGCCGCGGGGTCGAGGTGCTGTTCGAACGCCACGACACGAAAAACGAGGAGGCGCTCGCCTACCTCGAGCAACGCCTACGAGAGATCGGCGTCATCGCCGCCCTCGACCGCGCCGGCTTCGAGCCCGGCGACGATGTCCGAATCGGCGAGCACGAGTTCGAATTGTTCCCTTAGTCGGGTCCCTAGCTGAGGCTGGAGAGGCCGGCAGCTACCGCGAAGCCGAGCACCGTCGCCAGGCCGGCGCCACGACCGGCGTCCTCGCGGGCGTCGGGGATCATCGAGTCGATCAGCATCACCAGCAGGGCGCCGGCAGCGAAGCCGTCGACCGCCGCCTTGCCGTTGCCGCCGACCGCGTCGGCCACCAGGTACCCGACGACGGTCGCGATCGCGCAGATCACAGCGACCACCACCCAGAGGCGGATGATCGCCTCGCGCGAGCGCCCGGCCGCCGTCATGTCGGTGGCCGACCCGAGCGACTCCGGCAGATTGGAGACGAAGATCGCGATCAGCAGCGAGACCCCGACACCGGCTCCGGCGGCGATGTTGATCCCCAGCACCATCTGCTCGGGGATGCCGTCGAGGAAGGCGCCGAGGGCGAGCGCGGTGCCGCTGCCCGAGCCTTCCGAGCGGCCTTGGCGGCCACGCCCGGTGGCGCTGCGCCTCGCGATCAACCCGTCGAGGAAGAAGTAGGTGAGCGCCCCGACCGCCAGGCCGATGCCGGTGATCCCGGCGCCGCCGACCTCGATCCCCTCGGCGGCGAGCTCGAAGCTGACGGCGCTGATCAGCGCCCCGGCGCCGAACGAGAGCACGTAGCCGACCTGGCGCTGCGGCCAACGGCGGGCGAAGCTGAGCACCGCGCCGAGGACAAGCGAGCTTGCCGCCAGCGCCCCCCAGCCGATCGCTTCGCCCATCTGGGTTACTTTGCCCGCCATGACTTTGGTCGTCAAGCTGGGCTCGTCGGTGGTGGCCACCGACCGCGGCGCTCTGCGCAAGGAGGTGCTCGCCGCGGTCTGCAAGCAGGTGGGATCTCTTGCGCAGGATGGAGAGTCGATCGTCCTCGTGACTTCCGGAGCGATCGCCCGTGGAACCTGGCTCCTGAAGAAGGAGGCTCGCCCGAAAGCGATGGATGAACTCCAGGCCGCTTCGGCGATCGGGCAGAGCGACCTGTTCCGTGCCTACGAGAATCGGCTGAAACGGCAAGGCGTCACGGCCGCCCAGGTGCTCTTGACGCGCGCGGACATCGGCAAACAGGAGAACTACCGAAATGCCCGGCAGACGATTCAGCGCCTTCTCCACTGGGGGGTGGTCCCGGTCGTCAACGAGAACGACACCACCGCTACCGAGGAAATCAGCTTCGGAGACAACGACTTCCTGGCGGCGCAGATAGCCGTGTTCCTCCACGCCCGGACGCTGGTGCTCCTGACCAACACCGACGGCCTGTACCGCTCGGATCCGCGGGTCGACCCGGCGGCGAAGATGGTCAAAAGGGTCAGCGACTTCGAGCAGCTGCGCAGGATCGAAATCGGACAGAGGCCGTCCCACCTGGGACGTGGCGGGATGACCAGCAAGATCGCGGCGGCGGAAATGGCGACTGGATCTGGGGTCAGGACGGTGATCTGCAACGGACGGTCGAAAGACGCAATCCTGCGAGCGGCCGGGGGCGAACCGGTCGGCACTCTCTTCACGGCGAAGCGGAGCCGCAAGTCACCCGAGCGCAAGTTGTGGCTCAGGTATGGGAGCGATCCGGCGGGCGCCGTTTATGTGGACGATGGTGCGGCGAAGCGGCTCCGCAACAGCGGATCGAGCTTGCTTGCCGTCGGCATCGTCGATGTGGCCGGCCACTATCAGG
>DASTGL010000301.1:0-3139 GCA_035719145.1 Solirubrobacterales bacterium | reverse complement strand
GCGGTGTTGACGATCAGCGCCTTGCCGTGCTCGGCGCCGGCCTCGCGCAGCATCGGCAGGCCCTCGCGGGTGCCGAGGATCAGCGCCCGCAGGTTGACCGCTAGCTGCATGTCGAGGTGCTTAGTCTGGATCTGCTCCATCGGCGCCCCGATCCCGACTCCGGCGTTGTTGACCAGCGTGTCGAGCCGGCCGTACTTCTGCCGGTGGGCGGCGAAGATGGCAACGACGTGGTCCTCCTCGGCCATGTTGGCCGGGATCGGCTCGACCTCGAAGCCTTCTGCCTTCAGCCCCTCGGCGGCCTCTTCGAGCTTTTCGGGGCGGCGGGCGGCGACGGTCAGCGCGTAGCCCTCTTCGCCGAGGACTTTCGCGATCGCGAGCCCGATCCCGCTCGATGCTCCGGTCACCAATGCCGCTCGATCAGCCATCCCATCTCCTTCTCGTCGAGAACCCCGGAGACCCTATCTGTACATAACATGCCGCCGATGCGCGCCCCCCGACTCGCCCCTGCGCTGCTCGGCCTGCTCGCGATCGGGGCGCTGGCCGGGGGTTGCGGCGGCGGTTCGGAGACCGGCGAATCGGCGTCCGGCCCCGAAGCGCCCGCCGAGAGCCGGCCGGCGCCGCCGAAGTCGGAGTTCCCCAGCCCGGAAGGACGATCCTTGCGAGAGGTGGTGAAGGCGGCGGACGCTCCTGCCGAAGTCATCGTCGAACCGTCGGCAATGGTCTTCTACCCAGGGAAGAACCGCTATCCGTTCGAGATCTTCACCCGGGACCGCAACCCGGTCTCCGACGCCGAAGTCGCGCTCTACTACGCCAAAGTGCCGGCGCTGAAGCCTGGGGCAAAATCGAAGTCGGGGGTCCGCGGCCAGATCGCCAAGGCCGAAGCACAGGCGCTGGACGAGCCCGCGGTAGGCCCGTTTCCGGCAGCGATCGAATCGCTGGCGACGAAGCCCGAGTTCGAAGCGAAGAGCACCCGCGAAGACCCCGACGCGGCGGGTGTCGTCTACGCGACCGAGCTGACCTTCCCGAGCGACGGCGAATGGCGGGTGGCGGCGATCCTGAAGGAAGACGGCGAAATGAAGGGGGCGCTCCTGTCGAGCGTCGTCGTCGGCGAATTCAAGAAGGTCCCGCAACCAGGGATCAAAGCGCCGGTTATCCATACGCCGACCGCGCAGGATGCGGGCGGCGAGTTGTCGAAGATCACGACCCGGATACCGCCCGACAGCCAGAACAAGGTGGATTACGCGGACGCGCTGGGCAAAGAACCGATAGTCCTCTTGTTTGCGACCCCCCAGTTCTGCCAGAGTCGGGTCTGCGGCCCCGTCGTTGACGTGGCGGAGCAGGCAAAACACGAATACGGAGACAAGGCGGCCTTCATTCACATGGAGATCTACAACGAGAACGACCCCGGCAATGGGGTGCGGCCGCAGGTGCGGGCGTTCCACCTGCCGAGCGAGCCGTGGCTGTTCACGATCGACCGCCAGGGCACCGTCCGCGCCGCGGTCGAGGGAGCCTTCGGGCTCAAGTTGATGCACGAAGCCGTCGACAAGGCGATCGCACGATGAACGAGAAAGCCGCAACCGAGGAGGAGCTGCTGCAGTCGTTCGCCGAGGAGGCGAAGCGCCGCTGCGACGTGATCGCCGCCGGGCTTGCCACCGGCAGCTCCGACTTCGAGACGATGCGCGCCGAAGCGCACGCGCTCAAGGGCACCGCGGCCGTGGTCGGCCTCCGCCGCCTCGCCGAGCTGGCCGGCCTGATGGAGTCCGATCTTGCCGAAGCGAAGAAGACCGGCACGATCCGCGGCGGCCGCGACCACCAGATCGCCGACGCCGCCAAAGCCCTCGCCGACGGCGCCGCCGCGGCGGCCAGAGGCGAGGAAGAGCCACCAGACGTCGGTCGCTCCTTGGCGCAGCTCTTCAGCGCCTAGTCCCAAAGGGGCGGTACGCTCGCCCTGCGGGGCAGTAGCTCAGTTGGTTAGAGCAGCGGACTCATAATCCGTCGGTCCCTGGTTCGAGTCCAGGCTGCCCCATCAGCGGTGGCCAGGTTGGGCCGAGAGGTAGCGAGCCACCGCCTGCGCCCGGTTGGCTACGCCCAGGGCTTTCAGGATCTTGCGGACGTGCCACTTGACGGTGCTCTCGCCGAGGTAGAGGCGGGAGGCGATCTCGGCGTTGCTGAAGCCCTCGGCGACGAGGCCGAGGATCTCGATCTGGCGGGCGGTGAGGAGCTTGGTGAGATCGTCTTTGGATCGGTTGCGGTCGGGAGGGCTGCGGATCTCGGCGGCGCGGCGGCCGAGCTCGCCGGCGGTCTGGTGGAGGACCTCGGCAGCGGCGTGGAGCTCGGTCACGTCCTGGGCGGTCCCGGTCAGCCGCAGCGGCGTGCCGTCGGCGTCGGCGATCAGCTCGGCGCGGCTGTGGAGGCGGCGGACGCGGCCGTCGGGGCGGATGATCCGGTACTCGAAGTCGACCGGCGCCCCGCTCTCCAGGGCCTGCCGCATCTCCTGCTCGACGAAGGCGCGGTCGTCCGGGTGCACGTACTGGGAGCTGCCGATCTCGTAGCTCTGCTCGAAGTCCTCCGCTCTGATCCCATAGATCTCGAAGAGGCCGTCGGAGCAGGTCATCCTGCCCTCGGGGATGTCCCAGTCCCAGCTGCCGAGGCGAGCCAGGTGCTCGGCCTCGGCCAGCCGCGCGTAACTGCGCTCCAGCTCTTTTTCGATCAGCCTGCGCTCGGTGATGTCGGTCACCAGCACGAAGAAACCGCGCACCTCGCCGTCCTCGGCGACGTCCGGGATGTAGGAGGCCTGGGTGTAGCGGACCTCGCCGCCCGGGGTCCTGATCTCGCGGTCGAACAGCTGCGGTTCCCCCCGCAGTGCCCCTTCCATGAACCGCAGGTTCTTCTCGTAGAGCTCCGGTCCGAGGACCTCGCCGATGTGGATGCCCCGCATCTCCTCCGGCGACATACCGAAGAAGTCGACATAGGCGTGGTTGGCGAGCCGGTTGCGGAGGTCGCGGTCCCAGTAACCGACCATCGCCGGCAGGACGTTGAGCATCTTCTGGATGTCGATCCCCTGGTTCCCCACAGCAACCCTCCTCTGGGCGGGCATAGCCACTCTAATGGAGGGGTGCGACCGGTCTATCTTCTTTCT
>DASTGL010000300.1:0-2420 GCA_035719145.1 Solirubrobacterales bacterium | reverse complement strand
GTGCCTCCCCGGACAACAGCGGGGAGGGTCCGGGGAGGCACTCCCCCGGCTCCACCCGGGCGTCCCGGAAATTGCGGGATTTGGATGGAGGAGCGGTGGGCTTGGCCTCCGATGCCGCTAGTAGGTTGCCGGGGGATGGGTGAGCCGGCTCGGCAGCTGAAACAGGTTGGTGACGCGACGCGGGCTATGCGTGGTGTCGCCGATCAGGCGCTCGAGTGGGTGCGGGTCAGCGAGGAGCGCGTGGTTGCGGCCGAGAAGCGGGCTGACGAGGTCAAGGGGCAGGTGAAGGAGCGGGCGTTGTTGACGCTGCGCAGGGTCACCGCCGAGGCGCGGGAGAAGATCGCCGCCGAGCGGACCGCGCGGGTCGCGGCCGAGTCGAAGATCGCCGCCGCCGAGGCGGCGCGGGACCGGGCCGAGCGGGGCTTCGAGGAGCTGCAACAGCGCTCGCAGCGGGAGCGCGAGGAGATCGTCGCCAAGACTTCGAAGGCGCGTGAGAGCGCCGAGCAGGCAGCGCGCGAGGCGACCGCCGAAGCGGAAAGTGCCGTCGCCACCGCACGAGCCGCGGCAGAGGAGACGATCGCCGAGGAGCGCCGGGCCGCCGAGCGGGAGTTCGAGGAGCGGCTGGAGGAGGCGCGGCAGCAGATCCAGGCTGAGGCCGACAAACGGATCGCCGCCGCCGAGCAGCGCGCCGCCGACGCCGAACGCGAGGCCGCGCAGTCGCATGAGGCGGCGGTGCGGCTGGAGACCGAGATCGAGCGGCGGGTGATGGAGGGGACCGAGGAGGTGCGGCGCGAGGCCGAGGAAAGCGTCAAGCGCCTGCTCGAGAAAGTCGAGCGCGAGGCCGAGGACGCCGCCCGCAAACGCGCCGAGGACCAGCTGCGGATGGAGTCCGACCGGATCCGGGTGCAGGCGCAGAAGCGCGAGGAGCGGGTGCGCGAGGCGACCGAGGACGAGATCAAGGCCAGCGTCAGCAAAGCGCGGCGCGAGGCCGAAGCGGCGGCGGAGGAGACCGCGCCTTCCTGGTTGCGCTCCGAGTCGAAGGCCTCGACCGCCGGCTACCGCACCTTTTAGGTGGGGGAGCCGGGGGAGTACCTCCCCGGACAACAGCGGGGAGGGTCCGGGGAGGCACGCCCCCGGCTCCTGTTCAGCCGTTGCGCATATCCTGCTGAGCGATGAGGGAGATTCGGGTTAGGGACACCCTGTCCGGGGAGCTGCGATCTCTGGATGAGGGGGGTGAGGTTGGGATCTACGCGTGTGGGCCGACGGTCTACAGCCGCATCCACATCGGCAACGCGCGCCCGTTCGTCGTCTTCAGCCTCTTCGCCCGCTTCCTGAGCAGCGAGGGCTACCGGCCGAAGCTGGTCGTCAACGTCACCGACATCAACGACAAGATCTACGTCGCCGCCCGTGCTGCTGGCAAGCCCTCGGCCGAGTTCGCGGAGGAGATGAAGGAGGCCTACTTCGCCGACACCGACCGGCTTGGCCTCGGCCGCCCCGACGCCGAGCCGCTGGCGACCGAGACCGTCGCCGGGATCGTCTCCCTGATCGAGGAGCTGGTCGACTCCGGCCACGCCTACGAGTCAGGCGGCGACGTCTACTTCCGGGTCCGCAGCTTCGGCCCCTACGGCAAGCTCTCCAACCGCCGTCCCGAGGACATGGACCAGGGCGAGGACGCCGGTTCCGCCTCGCTCAAGGAGGAGCGTCTCGACTTCGCCCTCTGGAAGGCCCACAAGCCCGACGAGGACACCAGCTGGGACTCGCCCTGGGGCCCCGGCCGCCCCGCCTGGCACATCGAGTGCTCCGTCATGGCCGAGCAGGAGCTGGGCGCGACCTTCGCCATCCACGGCGGCGGCTCCGACCTCGTCTTCCCCCACCACGAGAACGAGATCGCCCAGTCCGAGGCGGCCGGGCGACCCTTCGCCCGGGTCTGGATGCACAACGGGATGATCGAGACGAGCGACGCCAAGATGTCAAAATCGGAGGGCAACATCTTTCAGCTCTCCGAGGCGCTCGATCGCTACGGCAGGGAGGCTGTTGTTGCCTACCTGATCTCTGGGCATTACCGGCAGCCGCTGGCTTTTGGGGAGGAGCAGATGGAGGAAGCGGTTGCTCGGGTCGAGAGGTTGCGGAACTTCTTTCGGGACAACGCGCTGGGAGCGCCGGTGGGGGAGTCGGCGGGCAAACAGCGGGGAGGGCCCGGCGACTCCCCCACCGGCGCTCACGCCGGGGCGGCGCCGCGGCTCGAAGCGTTTCGCGATGCTCTCGCTGATGATTTCAATACGCCCAGGGCTCTCGCTGAGGTGTTCGAGTTGGTTGGTGAAGCCAATCGCGGCGAGGTGGATGGGGGAGAGGCAGCTGGGGCGATTGCACAGATGCTGGAGCTGGTCGGCCTCAGCACCCTTACTCAGCCAGATCAGGGT
>DASTGL010000299.1:0-7881 GCA_035719145.1 Solirubrobacterales bacterium | reverse complement strand
CATCAGCGCCCGCGTCACCCCCTCGTCCTTGAAGGCGTAGAGCTGGAACCAGCGGCGGCCGCCCGGAGCGGCCGCGGCCACCTCGGCGGGCCGGATCGTCGAGAGCGTCGAGAGGCACATCACGGTGCCCGCCTCGGCGGCGCCGGCGGCCATCCCCCGCTCGCCTTCGGGGTGTGCCATCCGCTGGTAGGCGACCGGCGCGACCAGGACCGGCATCCTCACCGGCCCGCCCAGCACCTCGGCCTCCGCCGAGACCCCGCGGACGTCGTTCAGCATCCGCGGCCGCAGCCGCCAATGCGCCCAGGCAGCGGCGTTCTCCCGCAGGGTCAGCTCGTCGCCGGCCCCACCGGCGAAGTAGTCCCGGGGTCCGTGCTCGAGCCTCTCCAGCCCCTCGCGCTCGGCGTCGGCGACGCTGACCCAGTCCTCGATCACGCCGCGACCGTAGCGCTCAGCGGCGCTTCTTAGGCCGCGGCACCCGGAAGGCCGCGACGGCAGCGGTGCCGTCGACGTTGCCGGCCGCGTCGACCGCCTTGACCCGGAAGGCATGCCGGCCCGGCTTCAGGTGCTTGTAGGTCCGCGGCGAACCACAGGGCTTGAAGTCGCCTTTGTCGAGGCGGCAGAGAAAGCCCTGCGCGGGCTCGGAAGCCGAGAACCAGAACTTGGCGCTGCGGGTGGCGGCGCGCAAAGCGGTCTTGTCGATCGTCGTTTCGGGCGCGACCGTGTCGGAGGGCGCATTCGAGCTGACGACGGGCGCCGAACCAGGGGCTTCCTTTGGAAGTGCCGGCACGTTCATCGAGGCGTTGATGCTGAACGAGACCTGCGCCGCTTCCCCACTGCTTCCGTCGAAGACGCCGTCGACGGCAATCATGTACGTCTGTCCCGCAATCACCTGCGCCTGTTTTTCCGGCCAGATTTCGGCGCTGAACGGCACTGGGATAAGGCTGTCGACCGTGGTGCCGGTGTAGATGCCGACGAGAGGGTTTGCGAAACAACAGGCGCTGAGGTGCACGAGGCCGGTTGCCGGCGCCGTCCACCGATACCAAACCGAGGCGCCACCGGGATTGCCTTCGTGTTCGGGCTCCCCAGCCTCCTTGGAGGCGTTCCAGTTGTAGCCGTCGAGGCGCGCAAAGTAGAAGCGGTTTTCGGCTTCGAATTCGTAGATTTCACCGGCAGCGGTGAGGTCGGCAGCGTGGGCGAAACTGTCGTTGGGCGGCGGCGGCGTCGGTTCGATCCGCAGAGTTGCTTCGCCCTCGGTGTCGGGCGTGAATTCGGGATTGGGCGTGAAGGCGTTCCCGTCCACGGCGATCTCGTACTTCGTTCCGCTCAGCGCCTTGAAGGTGAACTCCCGTTCGGTTCCATGACATTTCGGTCCTTCGGCGCTGTTCCCGCTGGCCACCTTGGTCAGATGCGTGAGTTCGGTTCCGGCGAAGACCCCGACCAGCGCCGCAAAGTCGCTATCGCAGGCTCCGATCGACACCCAGCCGGTCGCGGCGGCTTCCCACTCAAACCAAACCGAATGGCCGGCCGCGTAGGTCGAGATGTCCTCGCCGGACTCTTTGGTCGCCCCGACGTTGGACCGCGTCACTTCGATCGGCAAGCTCCCGCTCAGCGGTTCGCGGCTGGCGAAGTCGTCGTTAGCCGGCGCGGCCAAGGCATTCGCGGGCACAACCAGGAGGGCGGCCAGCAGCGCCGCCGCGAAAACCGCTCGCATCCCCTGCCTCATCAGCTTCCAGCCTAGCGGCCGCCCGGGCACAGGACGTCTCAATGTTCAGGCGCCCCTGCGGGCGGCACCCCAGCCGGCGGCGCCGGTCCCCAGCTTTCGCGGCCGTCGGCGGTGGCGATCGGGATCTTCGGTCCGGCCATCGCCGGCGTGTCGAGGGTGACGTCGTAGATCGCCTTGACGCGGGAGAGGACCTCGCGGACTTCGCTCTTCTTCTCCTGGTAGCCATAGCGGTGCAGATCGGAGACCAGGCCGGTGGCGTCGATCCCGGCCTGATCGGCGAGGAACAGCGCCCGCGGCATGTGGAAGCCCTGAGTGACCACCACCGCATGGTCGACGCCGAAGATGCTGCGAGCTCGCTCCATCGTCTGCCAGGTGTTGAAGCCGGCGTGGTCCTCGAAGACGTCCCGCGGCGTCACACCGTGGCGCACGAGCGCCTCGCGCATCGTGTCTGGCTCGTCGTAGGTCCACTGCCCGTGATCGCCGGAGACGAGGATCTTCTGCACCTTCCCGGCATGCCATAGCCGGGCCGCGTCCTTGACCCGGTCCGCGAGCATCACGCTCATCTTCCCGTTCGGCTGCACCAGCGCCCCAGGCACGATCGCCACTTCCGCCTGCGGCACCTCCCCGATCGAAGAAGTCGAATCCTCGCCTTCCAGAAGCACGTAGGCGTTGACAGCAGCCACAAGCAGCACCAACACAGCAGCCAGGGCCGTAGCGACGACCAGCGCCTTCGAAAGCCGCGGCCAACGCCGCAGCGGATAAGTCAACGTCCGACCAAGCCCCCGCACGGCCAGAACGCTAACAACCCGAACTGCATCAACTTAACCACCTGCTGGGTGGACAAGTTGATGCAGTTGCCCAATTGCGCGGCGGTGGGGAGGTCACTCGGCCGCAACTGGTGCCGGCGGGGCGAGCGAAAAGCAAGCCTGGCTAGGACGCAGACCGCCCAGATAGCAGCGCTATCTGGGCGGGTGAGGACACCGCCAGGCGCAGCTTTGCAGCCGACCCGACGGTGCCAGGGGCGGGCGAGGGGCCTCCCCGCCGCCCTCTCAGAACTTGACTATCGGGATGATCAGAATCGCGACGATGTTCGCCACCTTGATCATCGGGTTGATCGCCGGACCGGCGGTGTCCTTGTAGGGGTCGCCGACGGTGTCGCCGGTCACCGAGGCCGCGTGGGCCTCGGAGCCCTTGCCGCCGTGGGCGCCGTCCTCGATCAGCTTCTTGGCGTTGTCCCAGGCGCCGCCGCCGGCGGTCATCGAGATCGCCATGAAGAGGCCGACGACGATGACGCCGATCAGCAGGCCGCCGAGCGCGTCGACGCTGAGCAGGCCGACGATCACCGGCACCACGATCGGGATCAGCGCCGGCAGGATCATCTCTTTCTGCGCCGCCAGGGTGACGATGCTGACCGTTTCCCCGTACTCGGGTTTCTCGGTCCCCTCCATGATTCCCGGGTGCTCGCGGAACTGTTTGCGGACCTGCTCAACCACCTGGCCGCCGGCGCGTCCGACGGCCTCGATCGCCAGGGCTGAGAACAGGTAGACCATCATCCCGCCGATGATCAGCCCGATCAGCACGTCGGGGCTGGTCAGGCTGAACAGGCTGTTGAGGTCGAACCCAGCCGGTGCTTCGTCGGCCAATTCGCTGCGGAAGGCGGCGAACAGGACCAGCGCCGCCAGGGCGGCGGAGCCGATCGCGTAACCCTTGGTCACGGCCTTGGTGGTGTTGCCGACCGCGTCGAGCGGGTCGGTGACGTTGCGGACGTCCTCCGGCAGCTCCGCCATCTCGGCGATGCCGCCGGCGTTGTCGGTGATCGGCCCGAAGGCATCCAGAGCGACGATCAGGCCGCAGAGCGAGAGCTGGGCGACGACGGCGATGCCGATGCCGTAGATCCCGGCGAGCTCGTTGGCGCCGAGGATCGCCAGGGCGATGACCAGGGCCGGAGCGGCGGTCGCCTGGTAGCCCTGGGCGAGGCCGGCGATGATGTTCGTCGCGTGCCCGGTCTCCGAGGCCTGGGCAATCGACTTCACCGGCCGGAAGCGGGTCGCCGTATAAAATTCGGTGATTCCGAACAGCAGCGCGGTGACCGCGACGCCGATCACGGCGCAGAGCCAGAGGTCGCCGACGCTAACCGACTTGGCAGCGGCGTCGGCGAAGCCGAGCCGCACCGGGTCGCTCATCAGCCAGTCGGTGATCGGGTAGAAGGCCGCGATCGAGAGGATCCCGGAGATCGCCAGGCCGGTGTAGAGCGCACCCTCGACGTTGCCGGATTTCGAGCGCACGCAGAGCGCGCCGATGATCGAGGCGATGATCGCCACGCCCCCGAGCACCAGCGGGTAGATCGCGACCTCGCGGGCGTATTCGCCGGTGAAGGTGAGGACGCCGAGCAGCATCACGGCGACGGTGGTGACCGCGTAGGTCTCGAACAGGTCGGCGGCCATGCCGGCGCAGTCGCCGACGTTGTCGCCGACGTTGTCGGCGATCACAGCCGGGTTGCGGGGATCGTCCTCGGGAATCCCCGCCTCGACCTTGCCGACGAGGTCGGCGCCGACGTCGGCGGCCTTGGTGAAGATGCCGCCGCCGAGACGGGCGAAGACCGAGATCAGCGAGCCACCGAAGCCGAGGCCGATCAGCGCGTCGACGGCCTCCTTGTCGCTGGAGCCGGTGAGGACGAGGATGCCGTAGTAGCCGGCGACGCCGAGCAGCGCCAGGCCGACGACGAGCAGGCCGGTGACCGAGCCGCCTTTGAAGGCGACGTCGAGGGCCGGCGAGACGCCGCCGCGGGCGGCCTCGGCGACGCGGGTGTTGGCCCGCACCGAGACGTTCATCCCGATGAAGCCGGTGGCGCCGGACAGCGTCGCGCCGATCAGGAACCCGATCGCCGTCTTGTAGTCCTGCAGGACCAGCAGCAGGATCGCGATCGGCACCGCCAGCGCGGCGATGATCGTGTACTGGCGGCTGAGGTAGGCCTGCGCCCCCTCCTGCACGGCGCCAGAGATTTCGCGCATGCGGTCGTTGCCCGCGGGCTTCGCCAGCAGGCGCTGGGTGACGAGAAGTCCGTAGATAACGGCGGCTCCCGCGCAGACGAGCGCGACTACCACGCCGTATTCGGTCAGAAAGTCGGTCAAGTTCTTAATCCTCCGGTGGTTTTGGCGGCGCGGGAGTCTATAGACGAAGGCGGCGACACCGCGCACAGCCCGCTCTGGAAGCCTGATTACCCGAGCTTTGGCACTCGGTTACGCCGACTGCCGAGCCCCCGCGGCCCCGGCGTAGGTACGCCGCGTCTCCGCCACCGCGTCGCGGTAGACGTCCTCGATCGAGATGCCGCTGTCGAGCGCCTCGCGCGCCCGCTCGGCCCCGTTGCGCTCCGGCAGCCGCGGATCAAGCCCCAGCTGCATCCGCGCCGGCTCGGTCCAGACCAGAACCTCGTCGAGCAGCGCCCGGGTCGGCACCTCCGCCCCGCGGCGGAAGTCGATCATCCGCCCGCCGGCCCCGTAGCGGATCGCCCGCCAGAGGTTCTCCTCGATCTCGCGGTCGGCGAGCGGCGGCCCCTTGCCTTCGTAGCCGTGCTCGTCGTAGTCGAGCGCGGTCTGGGCGATGCAGGCGGCGATCAGCTCGGCCAGGGCGAAGGACTCCTCCCCCCGCGTCTGCGCGTCGCAGATCCGCACCTCGACGGTGCCGAAGTTGTGGTGCGGCCGCACGCTCCACCACAGCTGCGTCGACTCGACCACCGAGCCGAGCCGCTCCAGCATCTCGACGAACTCGGCGTAGGTGCGCCAGTCGCGAAACGGCGAGGGCACCCCGCAGCGCGGGAAGGTGCGGGTGAAGATCTCGGTGCGGACGCTGTGCAGCCCGGAGTCGCGGCGGTCTAGAAAGGGCGAGTTCGCCGAGACCGCGAGCAGCAGCGGCAGCAGCTCACGCAGGCGGTCGCAGACGGCGATCGCCCGGTCGGCCCCGCGTACCCCCATGTGCAGGTGCAGGCTCCAGGTGTTGTTGCGCTGGGCGACGTAGCCGAGTTCGTTGCGCAGCCGGTTGTAGTGCGGCGTGTCGATGATCCGCTGGTCGAGGTAGTTGGCCCACGGGTGCGTCCCCATCGCCCCCAGCGTTAGCCCCATCCCGGCGACCAGGTCGAACAGGCGCGCCCGCCGCTCCCGCTGCCGCTCCACCGCCTCGGCGAAGGATTCCGCGCGCCCGGAGCGGATCTCGACCTCGGCGGCGATCAGCTCCCCCGCCGCCGCCTCGGCCAGCACCTCGTCGCGCCGGCAGGCGGCGATCACGTCCTCGAAGCGGTGCTCCAGCTCCAGCGTCCGCGGGTCGAGGATCGCGAACTCCTCCTCGAGGCCGATCGTGAAGTCCTGCGAGGACTCGAACTTCTCGCGGGCGAGATCGAGGTCGAGGGCCAAGATCGGGGGGCGCTAGGCGAGGTAGAAGTAGAGCGCGTACAGCAGGTCCACCGCGGGGCTGGAGGTGTGGACGGTCACCTCCGGCGGCACCTGCAGGAGCTGCTCGGAGTAGTTGAAGATGATCTTCACCCCGGCTTTGACGAGGCGATCGGCCACGTCCTGGGCCGAGTCGGCCGGCACCGCCAGCACGCCGACGACGATCTCCTCCTCGGCCACCACGTCCGCCAGGTCGCCGATGTCGCGCACCTCCAGATCGCCGATCGGCTTGCCGACCACGCCCGGGTCGGTGTCGAAGACGGCGACGACCTGGAACCCGTGGTCGGCGAAGATCGGCGAGTTGGCGATCGCCTGGCCGAGGTTGCCGGCGCCGAAGAGGGCGATGTTGTGCTGGCCGGAGGTGCGGAGGATCTTGCGGATCTCCGAGACCAGCGAGTCGACGTTGTAGCCGACCCCGCGCTTGCCGAACTTGCCGAAGCCGGAGAGATCGCGCCGGATCTGAGTCGGGTTGATGTGGGTGTATTGCGAGAGCTCCTGCGAGGAGATCGTCTCTTGCCCCATCTTCCGCGCCTGCGTCAGCACCTGCAGGTAGCGCGAGAGCCGCGCCGCGACCCCCAGCGAAAGCCGCTCGCCTTCGACCGGGAACGCCCCGGCGGCGTCGAACTCCTCGATCACCTCGACCATGCCCCCACAGTATCGAGCCTGGCTCTGACCGCGGCGGAGTCCAACACCAGCTCGGAGACCTCGAGCCCGTCGACCTCGACCACCGGGATCCGCTCGAGGTAGCGCCGCAGCAGCAGGTCGTTGCTCTCGATGTCGACCTCGTGCAGGCCGAAGCGGTAGCCCTCCTCGTGGAAGGCGACGATCTGCGCCAGCGCTTCCTCGCAGAGGTGGCAGCCCGGCCGGGAGTAGACGACGACGTCGGCCACGGCGTCAGTGGGCGACGGCGTTGGTTCTGTTGCTGGTGCCGGTTTCGCCGCTGGCGAAGGCGTCGTAGCCGAGGTACTCCGGGTAGGGGATCGGCTCGACGTAGCGGGCGGCGGCTCCGATCATCGCTGCGTTGTCGGTGCAGAGGGCGATCGGGACCAGCTTCAGCCGGATTCCCATCTCCTCGCAGAGCCGCGCCACCGCTTCGCGCAGGGGACCGTTGGCGGCGACGCCGCCGCCAAGCGCGACGGCCTCCCACTCGCCGCCCTTCAGCGCCCGTTTCAGCTTCGTCCGCAGCTGCTCGACGACGGCGGCCTGGAAGGAGGCGGCGACGTCGGCCTTGCGCTCCGCCACGCCCTCCTCGCCCAGTTCGCGGCAGCGGTAGAGGACCGCGGTCTTGAGGCCGCTGAAGCTGAAGTCGAGGCCCGGGCCGCGGGCCATCGCCACCGGCATCTCGAACGCCTGCGGGTCGCCGTTCTCGGCCTCCTTCTGGATCGACGGCCCGCCCGGGTAGCCGAGCCCGAGCAGCCGCGCCGACTTGTCGAAGGCCTCGCCGGCGGCGTCGTCGAGCGTCTGGCCGAGCAGCTCGTAGCCCGTGTGGTCGCGCACCCCCGCCAGCATCGTGTGGCCGCCGCTGGCGACCAGGCAGAGGAAGGGCGGCTCGAGCGGCTCGGGCTCGAGGAAGTTGGCGGCGACGTGGCCCTGCAGGTGGTCGACCGGGATCAGCGGCAGCCGCCGCGCCGCGGCGATCCCCTTGGCGGTGCTGATCCCGACCAGGAGCGCCCCGATCAGGCCCGGGCCGGCGGTCGCGGCGACCGCCTCGACGTC
>DASTGL010000298.1:0-2564 GCA_035719145.1 Solirubrobacterales bacterium | reverse complement strand
AAGTAGTGGTAGAATTCCTCCGCCTCGCGCCGCGTCGGCCGGCACACCACGTGCGACATGGTGTAGACGTCGACACGCCGCCCATAGCGCGCGACGTACTCGGCGATGTCCGACAGAAGCGCCGGCGCCTGGTCGAGCTCGCCGCCGAGCACGACTTCTGGATCTTCGAGGACGATCCCTACCGCGAGCTGCCCTTCGAGGGCGAGCCGCTGGAGACGATGCTCTCGATGGACCAGGCGGGCAAGGTCGTCCACGCTTCCTCGTTCTCGAAGACGGTCAGCCCCGGCGTCCGCGTCGGCTACCTCGCCGGGCCGGTCGAGGAGATCAAGAAGCTGGCGAAAAAGGCCAACGAGACCTACATCTCGCCGAACATGCTCGCCGAGGCGATCGTGCTCGAGCTCTGCCGCAGCGGCGAGCTCGACCGCAACATCGAGTTCGTCAAGGGCGAGCTGAAGGCTCGCTGCGACGCGCTGGTCTCGGCCCTGGAAGGCCAGATCCCCGAGGCCGAGTTCGTCGTCCCGGACGGCGGCTACTTCCTCTGGCTCGACCTCGCCGAGGGCACCGACAGCGTTGCTCTCCTCGCCGAGGCGAAGAACCACGGCGTCACCTTTGTCGCGGGCCCCGACTTCATGCTCGACGGCGGCGAGCGCAGCCTGCGGCTCTCGTTCGCGCCGGTCCCGGCCGACAAGGCCGCCGAGGGTGTGAAGCGGATCGCCTCGGCGCTTGAGCAGCTACGCGCTGGTTCTCCGGCTTAGTCGTGCGGCGCCGGCGCGGCCGCTGAGCGGAGGGCTCCAGCGGAGGCGATGACTACGAGAGCAATGGCGATCAGCTCGCGGGGGGAGAGGTCTTGGGAGAGGGCTATGAAGCCGATTGCTGCTGCCACGGCGGGCTCGAGGCTCATCAGGACGCCGAAGACCGCGCGGGGTAGGCGACGTAGGGCCTCCATCTCGGCCGCATAGGGGATCGCGGTGCTGAGGACGCCGACGGCGGCGCCGACGAGGAGGGTGGAGGCGACGAGGAGGTCGGTGCCGCCCTGGGCGATGCCGAGCGGGGCGACGAGCGCCGCTGAGATCACCGCGGCCATCGTCGCCCCTCCCGGACCGGGCGCGAGGGCGCCGACCCGGTCGCTGAAGAAGATGTAGGCGCCCCAGAAGAAGCCGGCCGTCAGCGCCAGGACAACGCCGAGGCCGTCAATGCCGCCTCCGCCTCCGTCCGAGAGAAGGACGATCCCCGCCGCCGCCAGGACGACCCAGAGGACGTCGCGCGGCCGCCGCGAGCCGAGGACCGCGACCCCGAGCGGGCCGACGAACTCGAGCGTGACCGTGATCCCCAGCGGCAGGCGGTCGAGGGCGGCGTAGAAGAAGAGGTTCACCGCCGCGACCGAGATGCTGAGCAGCCAGACGTCGCGGTGGGGCCACTCCCGCGTGCGCAGCGGCGCCCCGCGCGTGAACAGCAGCAGCGCAATCGCCCCGAACGTGGCGCGCAGGAAGACCGCGCCCGCCGTCCCGACCGAGTCGAAGAGCCCGGTCGCCAGCGCCGACCCGCACTGCACCGAAACGATCGACCCCAGCGTCAGCAGCGCCGCCCCGCGCGTCCCGTCGCCCACCTTCCCGAACTGCATCAACTTGACCACCTGGCAGATAGTGAAGTTGATGCAGTTCGAAACATCCGGGGATTCTGATCCACGCGGGACGCCTCCCCCGTAAGGCAGGGCAGGTAAACGACCAGGAGGCGACTTCGCGATGGCAGACATCAAGCAGCTGGCAGGACCCCAATCGAGGCGCAAGTTCCTCGCCGTCGGCGGCGGATCGACCGCGCTGGCCGCCTTCCTCGCCGCTTGCGGCAGCGACAGCAGCAGCACGACCACCATGGGCTCGACCGCGATGAGCGGCGGCAAGAGCGAAACCGCCGAATTCGGCAAGGGTGACGTCGGCATCCTCAACTACGCGCTCACCCTCGAGTACCTGGAGACCGCCTTCTACGCCGAAGTGGTCAAGAGCGGCCTGTTCAAGGGCGCCGACCTGGCGACGATCCGCAAGTTCGGCCAGGAGGAGTCCGAACACGTGCAGGCGCTGACCCAGGCGGTGAAGAGCCTCGGCGGTAAGCCGGCGCCGGAACCGAAAACCGAATTCCCGCTCAAGGACGCGAAGTCGGTGCTGGAACTGGCGGGGACGGTCGAGAACCTCGGCGCCGCCGCCTACCTCGGCCAGGCCGCGAACATCGAAAGCCCCGAAGTCCTCGCTTCCGCGCTGGCGATCCACAGCGTCGAGGGCCGCCACGCGGCGGCGCTGAACACGCTGCTGGGCGAATCGATCACGCCGGACGGCGCCTTCGCGGTGCCCGCCGACGTGAAGACCGTCCTCAAGTCCGTCGAACCGTTCATCGTCGGCTGAGGCCGTCGCGAGAGAAGGAGCAGTCATGACTAACGAGCAACTAACCAATCCGGAGCTCGCTGCGGTCCAGATCGACGACGACAGCGGCGACCTCTCCCGCAGCGACGTGCTGCTGAAGGGCGCGCTGGCCGCAGGTGCCGTTTACGGCACCCTCGCGGTCGGCCCCTTCGT
>DASTGL010000297.1:0-7042 GCA_035719145.1 Solirubrobacterales bacterium | reverse complement strand
TCGCAGTCGATGCACTCGTCGGGATCGATGTAGAGCTGCTCGACGTTGTCGTAATCGGCCTCGTCAGGCGTCGGGTGGATGCAATCGACGGGACAAACCTCGACGCACGAGTTGTCCTTCTGGCCAATGCACGGCTCGGCGATGACGTAGGTCATTTCGAAGGGTCTCCTAAAAGCTCGTTTTACGGGTGCCCGCCGGGGGCCCCGGCCAAGCGCGAGCGCTCATTTTAGGGATGATGCGGCGGTGCTGCTGTTGACGGGGGCAACCGGAAGCGTCGGATCGCGTCTCCTGCCGCTGCTGCTGGAGCGCGGCGAGGAGGTGCGCTGCCTGGTCCGCGAGCCGCGGAAACTCGGGGCGCGGCGGGTCGACGTGCAGATCGCGCTCGGGGACTTGGGCGAGATGTCGGATCCTTACCTGGTGCGGCAGGCGTTGCGCGGGGTCGACACGGTGATCCACCTGGCTGCCTCGATCCGCGACCAGCCGCCGAAGCGGATCGAGGAGCTGAACGGGCTGGCGACGGTGCGACTGCTGCGGGCGGCCGAGCGCAGCGGCGTCCAGAGCTTCCACTTCTTCAGTGCCTTGGACGCGCAGGCGGCGCAGCGGACCAGGTTCTTCCGCGCCAAGTGGCTGGCCGAGCAGGCGGTGCTCTCCTCGCCGCTGCAATCGACCGTCTTCGCACCGTCGATCGTCTACGACCACAGCGATCCCTGGATCACGCTGCTGCGGCGCTTCTCCTTCCTGCCGGTGCTGCCGGTCTCGGGCGAGGGGCGGGCGCGGTTCCAGCCGATCTGGTCGGCGGACGTGGCGCGCTGCGTGGTCGGGGCGCTGGAGCGCGAGCGCGGGGCCGAGGAGAAGACGCGCCGCTACGAGCTGGCCGGCCCGGAGACGATGAGCTACGACCAGATGTCGGACCTGGTCAGCCGCATCGCCGGACGGCCGCGGCCGCTGGTGCACCTGCCGCTGCCGCTGGTCCGGGCGGGGTTGATCGCGCTGCGCTCCGTTTTCGCCGAGGCCGTGTTCGCTACCTGGGAGGAGGCCGAGTTGATGGAGGTCTCGATGGTCAGCGAGCGCGGCACGGCCGACGCCGAGGAGCTGGGCGTCGAGCCGCGGTGGATGGGCGAGGTCCTTGGGGAAGCCGCTTAGCGGCTCGCCAGCGGCCGCAGGACCCGGAACGTCCTCTTCGCCGGCGTCGGGTCGGTCACCCCGGCATGGGTGGCTCGCACCTGAATGGTGTGCCTGCCGAAGGCAAGTTTCGGGGTTTCGAGAGGCGAGCGGCAGTTGCGCCACCGCCTGCGGTCGAGCTTGCAGCTGAAGGTCGACCCGGGCAGCGAGGAGCTGAAGCGGATCTTCAGGCGGCGCTTCCGCGTCCGGGCAGGCAGGGGTGAGAGAGCGGTCTCGGGCGCGGCCGTCTGGGGTCGGCCGCCGCCGGACCCTGCCCCGCCACCGCTCCCGCTGCCGCTGACAGGAAGCTGCGCAGTGTTCACCGTGAAGCTGCGGACGGCCGCCGGACCCGCGTACCCCGCCGGGTCGATCGCCACGACGCTGAAGGTGTGGGGGCCGTCGGCCAGCGGCGGGAGCTTGTCCGGGCTGGTGCAGGCAACCGGTGCGGCGCCGTCGAGCGAGCATTCGAAGGTCGCCGCCGCGTCGTCGGCGTCGAACTCGAAGGTCGGTTCGGCTTCCGAGATCGTCGACCCCTGGGCCGGTCCGGCAGTGACCGCAGCATTCGGCACCTGCACCTCGAAAGCGCCGATGTCGGCACCGTCGCTGCCGGGGGCGTTCAGAACCGAGGCGATGTCGACGGGGCGCTGGAACTCCCGCTGGTCGACCGTTTCACCGGCGCCGGCAAGGCCGCGGTCGATCGCCGGGCTGCCGACTTCGAGCGCAAGCGTCCGCGTCGGGCCGCCGTTGTCGGCGAGAACCGGGGCGAGCAACGGATCGACTCCGCTGAGGTCGCTTGCCTGGTCGAAGCCGCAGCCCGAGCCTTCGTCGAGGTTGAACCCCTGCGAGGTCAGGCCACCCGCGCAGCTCTGGCTCCCGCCCAGCGGGTCGGCGACGATCGTGCTGCGCACGATCGCGGTGAGGATGAGGCGGAGATTCGCTCCTCCAAGCGCGGCGGAGTTGCCGGCGACGGTCGAGCTGCTCAGCAGGAAGGTGCCGCCGGAAGTGACGATGCCGCCGCCGCCGGTGCTCGAGACAGGACTAGCGGCGACGACGCTGTTGCCGGTGATCGTGCTGCGTTCGATCGTCACGACGACGGACAGGGCGTTGGCGTTGGAGATCGCACCGCCCGTCGCCACGTTTCCGACGCTGCTGCCGGTGCCGCTGGCGGAGTTGCCGCTGAGGGTGCTGCTGCGAATGGTCAGCTTGCCGAAGTTGGCGATCGCGCCGCCGTTGGCGTTGGTGGTGCCGGCGGGATCGGATTCCGCCACGACCTGGTTGCCGGCCAGGGTCGAATCGACGATCGTCACTTCCCCGTTGTAGAGGTTGGCGATCGCGCCGCCGCTGGGGCCACTTTGCCCGGTAGCCCCGGTCGCCGCCGCGAAATTGCCGGTGAGTTCTGATTCCACGACTTCCAGCGAGCCGTTGTTGAAGATCGCGCCCGCTGAGGGGAATGCGTTGGTCCCGCCCGCGAGGACCGCTCCGTTGTCGGTCAGCAGCACGTTGGTGAGGACCAGACCGCCCTGATTGGTGATCGCGCAGCCCGAGACGCAGAGCGTTTCGGCGACGGTGAGGCCGGAGATCGAGACGACGCCACTGCTGCCGATCCCGAAGGCGCCCACCGCTTCGTCGCCGGAGATCGTCAGCTCGTCGGTTCCCGGCCCCTCGACTCCGACGGTCGAGTTGATCGTCGGCAGTTTGCTGCCGACAACGATCGTGCTTTCCGGCGGTAGGGAGAACCGGATGGTGTCGGCGCCTTCACCAGCTGCGCAGCCGCCATGGACCGAGTCGGAGTCGGCCGAGAGAATCGCGTCCCGCAGGATGCAGCCGCTGCCCGAGACGTCGGCGGTGCTGTCGACGGTGATCGTCTGCGCCGCAGCCGTCGTCGGCACGATCGGGACGATGGCGAGGGCGAGAGCAGCAAGCGTGGCGCGCACTTCATTCCTCCTTGGACGAACCGCGCCCCATTCGCGGGGACGCCGAGTGGCGCGCGAAATTACAGGAGGCCCCCGACTGCTTCAAGCAGCGTGGACCATCGATGGCGCACCGATTCCGACTGAGCCGTGTTGCAGGCTGAAGTCGATGACCGTCCTCAAGCGCACCGCCCTCCTGGCCGTCCTGCTCCTGTTGCTGACCACCGCCCCAGCCGCGGCGCTGTCTCTCGTCCCGCCGAAGCCCAACGTCTTCCTCGGGGTCAGCGACCGCGGCACGACGACCGAATTCAACGAATTCGCCGAACTGACCGGCAAGCACCCGGCGCTGCTGGAGACCTTCCATCCCTGGGGCAACAGCCTCAACGAGGCCTACGAACGCTGGCGCGAAACGGCGACTCGGCCGGTGCTGGCGATCTCGACCCAGGACGACCAGACGCTGGGCGAGCTGATCACGCCCGAGCAGATCGCCCTCGGGCAGGGCGACGAATACCTGCTGCAGCTGAACGACTTCTTCGCCTCGCACGGGCTGCCGGCCTACGTCCGCCCGCTCGGCGAGCCCAACCGCTGTCTCAACGCCTGGACCGCGGTCGACTGCGAAGGCAACCAGCGTGGCGGCGAACACACGACCGGCTGGTACAAGCAGGCCTTCCGCCGCATCTCCCTGATCGTCCGCGGCGGCCTGAGCCTGGAAGCGACCAACGCGACGCTGGCGGAAATCGGCCTGCCGCCGGTGCAGCGGACCAAAGGCCCGCCGCCGACCGAACTGCCGGCGGCGCCGGTCAGCATCGTCTGGAGCCCTCTCCCCGGCGGCTCGCCCCGCGTCAAGGGCAACTTCCCCGGCAACTACTGGCCCGGCCGCCGCTGGGTCGACTGGGTCGGCACCGACTTCTACTCCGAATATCCGGTCTGGGAAGACCTCAACCGCTTCTACGCGGCCAAGCAGTGGAAGGGGATGCCGGTGGCGATGACCGAGTGGGCGGTCTCCGGCGAGGACGAACCCCGCTTCGTCAAGCAGGTCGTCACCTGGACCGTCCGCCACCCCCGCGCGCGGATGCTCGTCTACTACCAAGGCTTCGGCCCCGGTAACCAGTACGACCTCCGCCTCTACCCCCGCACCACCAACACCCTGCGCAAGAAGATCCGCCGTCCCAACTTCCTCTCCACCGCCGACTACAACGCCGGCCTCCTCCCCCCGCTTCCCCCGAAGCCGCGGAAAAAGTAGAAGCCTCCACGAACCGCAGGCACGTCGGTGTCGACGGGACGATTTCGATCTATATAGGCCCCTTTTCGGCCCGTCGGCGAGCAGATCGATCGCTAGCTACTAAAAGGGTGCGGAGCGTCTGGGTTAGGCGCTCTGGTTCCTTGGTGACCTGGTGCCAGGTGCAGCGGATTACGGTCCAGCCTGCGGCTGCGAGCCGCTGATCGCGCTGACGGTCCTTCTCGAAGGCAGTCATGGTGCCGTGGACTCGGCGGCTGTCGGCTTCGACGATTAGCCGGGCTTCCCGCCAAAGGAAGTCCGGCATGATCGAGATGCCGTCGACAATGAGGTGCCCGTTAACCTCCGGCTGGAACCCGCCTCGTTTGAACAGGCGGAGAAGCTTCTTCTCGAGCTCACGCCGTGCCTCTTTTTCATCCGGATCGTGCAGCTCGATCGCGAGCCGGAGCCGGGCAACGCCACGCCGCCCCTTGCTCCGCTTTAGCAACTCAACAATTTCCGCTAGATCGAAGACTTCCTCTACTTCGGCCTGATTAACGGCGTAGCGCAGCGTGTTGGGTGACGCGGTGCCAGCAAGATCGAGCAGGGTCCGCGCGAGGCTGGTGCACGGGATACCGTCGATCAGGTTTCGGTCGGTGGGGGTGAGCGTTCCATCTCGATGAGCCGTGATGCCTTTCGGAGCGCGCCCACGCCGATTAGGCGCGATCACGTCGATGTGATTTCGACTGTCATCCAGGATCCCGTGGAGCGAGGCAGCCGAGCGGTGGGAAAGAGCAGCTCCGGGTCCACAAGCCAGCACAGCGGCCATCAGGTGCCCCTTCGTCTCGAGGATCGGCCCCAGGGCATAGACACCTTGGTGAATTCGGAGGAGACGGTGAGCAGCAGAACGTTTCCTGGCCAACTGGGCGTCGAAGCCACGGTCGGCCAACTGCCACAGGGCGACGACACCATGCTGTCGCCGCGCCAGTTCAAGCATGGCCTTGTCGAGCCCCGGCCGAGAAAGACGCCGACGGGACGATTTCGATCTATATGGGCCCCTTTTCGTCCCGTCGGCAGGGGGAGGGGCGGAAGCGTTGGGCATCTCGCAAGCGTGGCGAACCTCGACGCGCGAGTGTTGCGCAGTTCGTGACGTTTGCGTGCCGCACATCTCGCGAAAACGAGACGCGCCACGCGAAGCCGCCGCTGGCAAAAAAGAGAGGCCCGGGTTGGCCCCGGGCCTCTCGAAAACTCACTCCCCTGGGAAGGGGTGCTTACATCATGCCGCCCATGTCGGGCATGCCGCCGGGCATCCCGCCGCCGCCGTTCTCCTCCGGCGGTTCGGCGATGATCGCCTCGGTCACGAGGATGTTCTTCGCGATCGAGGCCGCGTTCTCCAGGGCCGAGCGGGTGACCTTGGTCGGGTCGATGACGCCGGCCTTGATCAGGTCGCCGTACTCGCCGGTCGCCGCGTTCAGGCCTTCGCCGTCCTTCAGCTCGCGGACCTTGTTGACCACGACCGAGCCCTCTAGCCCTGAGTTCTCGGCGATCTGCCGCACCGGCTCCTCCAGCGAGCGGTGGATGATCCGGGCGCCGGTGATCTCGTCCGGGTCGTCCAGCTTCTCCGGGTCGAGGCCGGCCTGCGCGTTCAGCAGGGCCACGCCACCGCCCGGCACGACGCCCTCCTCGAGCGCGGCGCGGGTCGCCTGCAGCGCGTCCTCGACGCGGTGCTTTTTCTCCTTCATCTCGGTCTCGGTGGCGGCGCCGACCTTGACCACCGCGACACCGCCGGCGAGCTTGGCCAGGCGCTCCTGGAGCTTCTCCCGATCGAAGTCGGAGTCGGTGTTTTCGACCTCGTTTTTGATCTGGTTGATCCGGCCTTTGATGTCCTCGGCCTCGCCGGCACCGTCGATGATCGTGGTGTTGTCTTTGGCGACGACGACGCGGCGGGCCTTACCGAGCTGGGCCAGCTGGGTGTTCTCCAGTTTCAGGCCCATCTCCTCGGTGATCACCTCGCCGCCGGTGAGGATCGCGATGTCCTCGAGCATCCGCTTGCGGCGGTCGCCGAAGCCGGGCGCTTTCACGGCGACGCCGGTGAAGGTGCCGCGGAGCTTGTTCACGACCAGGGTCGCGAGGCACTCGCCCTCGACGTCCTCGGCCACGATCAGCAGCGGTTTACCTCCCTGCATCACCTGCTCGAGCACCGGCAGGATGTCCCGCACGGAGCCGATTTTCTGGTTGGCGATGAGGATGTAGGGGTCGTCCAGCACCGCCTCCATGCGGTCCTGGTCGGTGACCATGTACGGCGAGATGTAGCCCTTGTCGAACTGCATCCCCTCGGTGAACTCGAGCTCCATCCCGAAGGTCTGGCCCTCCTCGACGTTGACGACGCCGTCTTTGCCGACTTTCTCGATCGCGTCGGCGATCACGTTGCCGATGTCGTCGTCACCGGCGGAGATCGCGGCGACGCGGGCGATCTGGTCTTTGCCCGAGACCTCCTTGGACTGCTTGCCGCGGAGGTTCTCGACGACGTCCTCGACAGCCTTCTCGATGCCGCGGCGCAGGGCCAGCGGGTTGGCGCCGGCGGCGACGTTCTTCAGGCCCTGGCGAACGATCGTCTGGGCCAGCAGGGTGGCGGTGGTGGTGCCGTCACCGGCGACGTCGTTGGTCGCCGTGGCGACCTCGCGGACGAGCTGGGCGCCCTGGTTCTCGAAGACGTCCTCGACCTCGACCTCGCGGGCGATGGTGACGCCGTCGT
>DASTGL010000296.1:0-11272 GCA_035719145.1 Solirubrobacterales bacterium | reverse complement strand
CGACTACCACGCCGGCTACTTCGGGATGCCGAAGCGCGAACGCCGCGGGTGGCTAGAGTCGCATCCGGCATGAAGGCCCTCGCGATCGACAACCTGGAGAAGCGCTACCCGACCGGGGTGGAGGCGCTGCGCGGCGTCTCGCTCGACATCGAGGAGGGCGAGTTCTTCGGCCTGCTCGGGCCCAACGGCGCCGGCAAGTCGACGCTGATCCACTGCACGACCGGGCTCGCGCAGCCGACCGGCGGCTCGATCGAGATCTTCGGCCACGACGCGATCGACAACTACGCCGAGGCCCGCCAGGCGGTCGGCCTCGCCCCGCAGGAGCCGAACGTCGACTGGTTCCTCACCGTCGAGGAGACGCTCGACTACCACGCCGGCTACTTCGGGATGCCGAAGCGCGAACGCCGCGAGCGCGCCAAGGAGCTGCTCGAGACCTTCTCGCTGACCGAGAAGCGCGACGAACGCACGCGCACCCTCTCGGGCGGGATGAAACGCCGCCTGATCCTCGCCCGCGCGGTGATGCACCGGCCGCAGCTGCTGATCCTCGACGAGCCGACCGCCGGCGTCGACGTCGAGCTCCGCCTCGAGCTCTGGCACTACGTCCAGAAAATCAACCAGGAGGGGACGACGATCCTCCTCACCACGCACTACCTGGAGGAGGCCGAGCAGCTCTGCGACCGGATCGCCTTCATCGCCGACGGGCAGATCGTCGCCGAGGGCACCAGCGACGACCTGGCCGCTCGCTTCGACGTCCCCAACCTCGAGGACGCCTACCTGGCGCTGGTCGGCCGCAAAGAGCTCTCGCGCTCGCACATCGAGCTCGAGGTCGACGAGGTCGAGGCGTGAGCGCCGCGCAGATCCGCTTCGCGACCCTCTGGCGCCGCGAGTGCAACCGCTTCCTGAAGATCAAGAAGCAGACGATCGGCGCGCCGATGCTGGAAACGTTCCTCTACATCACCGTCTTCGGCGCCGCCCTCGGCTCGCGGATCAAGCACCTGCACGGGATCGACTACGTCCTCTTCGTCATCCCCGGCCTGATCATGATGGCCTTCTCGACCAACGCCTTCACCAACAACTCCTCCTCGATCCTCCAGCAGAAGTTCCAGGGCGCGATCCAGGACCAGCTCTCCTCGCCCGCCTCGCCGGCCGAGCTGCTGCTCGCCTTCTCGCTCGGCGGCTTCATGCGCGGGCTGACGGTGGCGTTCCTCACCTTCGTCGTCTCGGTGATCCTCGTCGGCCTCCCGGTCGAACACGCCCTCGTCCTGATCCCCTCCCTGGCCCTGGTCGGCTTCTTCTTCAGCCAGCTCGGGGTGCTGATCGGCGTCCGCGCCGAGCAGTTCGACGACGTCGCCTTCGCCCAGACCTTCGTCCTGCAGCCGCTGATCTTCCTCGGCGGCGTCTTCTACTCCGCCGCGCTGCTGCCGCAGCCGTTCGAGACCCTGACCCGCTTCGACCCGATCTTCTACATGATCAACCTGGTCCGCTACGGCTTCGTCGGCTTCAGCGAAGTAAGCATCCCCCTCTCGCTGCTGGCCCTCACCGCGGCGACCACCGCGCTCTTCGTCTTCAACCTGCGCCTCTTCAGTCGCGGCTACCGCCTCCGCGCCTAGCCAGCCGCTGAGCGGCGCAATAAGGTGGCGGCAATGGATCGGAAATCCATTTCAATTGCTGTCACTGCGGCGCTGGCGCTCCTCGTCTCGCTTGCCTTCGCCACTCAAGCCTCCGCCTTCGTCTACTGGGTGGACACGCATGGGCAGACGATCGGCCGCGCCGCCAACGACGGCAGCGAAGTCGACGACGCCTTCATCCACACCGGGGAACTGCCGTTTGCCGTCGCTGTCGATTCCTCCCACGTCTATTGGGCGAACCAGAACGGCAACTCGATCGGCCGGGCGAACATCGACGGGAGCGGGGTGGACAACAGCTTCATCGCCGGCATCACCAAACCTACCGGGCTGGCGGTCAACGCGACCTCGATCTTCTGGTCGACGCTCGGCGGGCAGATCGGCAAGGCCAACATCGACGGCACCGGCGTCAACCCCAGCCTGGTTACCGGGCCCGTCGAGCCCTGTGGGGTGGCCCTCGACAGCGGTCACGTCTACTGGGCCGACATTGCCACCGGCACCCCCGCCTACATCGGCCGGGCCGGTCTCGACGGGTCCGCCAAGCAGCTGAACTTCGTGACGATCCCCGAAACCTCTTTTCCCTGTGGGGTTGCCGTCAACTCTGCCAACATCTTCTGGACCGAGCCGGGCATTTTCGGCGGCGGCACCCGGATAGGCCGGGCGAACACCACCACCGGCACCGGCGCGGACCCGAGCTTCATCGGCGACGCGCACACCCCCTGCGGCATCACCACCTTCGGCTCGCAGCTCTACTGGGCGAACGCCGAAACCGCCACGATCGCTCGCGCCAACACCGACGGCACCGCCGTCGACCAGAGCTTCGTCGCCACCGGCGCCAACGAACCCTGCGGCGTCGCCGTCGACAACCTGACGAAGCCGCCGCCCCCGCCGAGCGGAGGCGGGATGGGTGGCAGTACCGGCGCCGAAGGCAGCAACGCCGACACCACCCCACCGACCACGAAGATCACCAGCGGCCCGGGCAAAAAGCTCGCCCAAGGCAAGGCCAAGTTCAGCTTCCGCTCCAACGAGCCGAACTCCCACTTCACCTGCAAGCTCGACAAGTCAAAGCCAAAGCCCTGCAGCTCCCCCAAGACCTACAAGTCCCTGAAACCGGGCAAGCACACCTTCAAGGCCTGGGCCATAGACCCCGCCGGCAACAAAGCGACGACCCCGGCAAAACGCAGCTTCAAAGTCCCCGCCTAGCCAGTGGCGAGTTAACCGTCCTATAGCCCAGTTAACTCACCACCCGCCCTAAACCATCACCCAGGATCAGCCACCGGCACGGCAACTTTCCCGACGTCATCCGGCAGCAGCAGGATCGCGCCCTCGCCGGTGACGTAGGCCTCCTCGCCGTGCTGGACGACGTCCATGCCGGTCGCCTCCTCGCGGTCGCTCGCTCGCAGCGGCATAACCGCGCCGATCAGCTTCAGCAGGACGAAGGTCATCGTGAAGGCGTAGGCCGGGGCCGCCAGCGCCGCCAGCGCCTGATCGCCCAACTGCGCGGCGTTGCCGTAGAAGAGGCCGTCGGAGACGCCGTTCCAGCTCGCTTGGGCGAAGAAGCCGATGAAGAGGATCCCGAAGAAGCCGGCGGTGCCGTGGGCGGCGAGGACGTCGAGGGTCTCGTCGACCCGGGTCCGCGTCCGCCAGACGATGATCGCGTAGCTCGGCAGCGCGGCCAGCGCTCCCAGCAGCATCGCCCAGCCGGGGCTGACGTAGCCGCCCGCCGGGGTGATCGCCACGCAGCCGACGACGATCGCGGTGGCGGCGCCGATCGCCGTTACTTTGCGGCCGCGGATCAGATCGAGGGCGAACCAGACGACCAGGGTGCAGGCGGGGCAGAGCAGCGTGTTGGTGAAGGCGAGGACGCTCGGGTGGCCGGTGCCGAAGCCGCTGCCGCCGTTGAAGCCGAACCAGCCGAACCACAGCAGCCCGGCGCCGAGCAGGACGTAGACGGCGTTGTGGGGGAGGAGCGCCTGGCGGCCCCACTCCTTGCGCGCGCCGACGACGAGCGCCGCCGCCAGGGCCGAGAAGCCCGAGCCCATCTCGACCGGGACGCCGCCGGCGAAGTCGAGCGTTCCGTTCGCCATCAGCCAGCCGCCGCCGAAGGCCCAGTGCGCGAGCACCGCGTAGACCAGCACCGACCACAGCGCCGCGAAGACGAGGAACGCCCCGAACCGCATCCGCTCGACCACGGCGCCGGAGATCAGCGCCACGGTGATGATGCAGAAGGTCGCCTGGAAGGCGAAGAAGACCAGCTCGGGGATCGTCCCGCCCTGGCGTGGCGCGAAATCGACGCCGCTGAGGAAGGCGTTGCCGAGCCCGCCGATCAGGCCGCCGTCGCCGTCGAAGGCGAGCGAGTAGCCGACCGCCGCCCAGGTGACCGTCGCGACCGCGATCGCGGCGATGCTCATCATGAAGGTGTTGAGGGTGTTCTTCGAGCGCACCAGGCCGGCGTAGAAGAGCCCCAGCGCCGGCGTCATCATCAGCACCAGCGCGGTGGCGACCAGCATCCAGGCGGTATCGCCGGTGTCGATCGCGGCGCTCATCGGCTCACCGGCGTCACGGCGCCCTCGTCGCTGTCGCCGGTGCGGATCCGCACCGCCTGATCGAGCGGGACGACGAAGATCTTGCCGTCGCCGACTTCGCCGGTGCGCCCCCCCTCGCAGATCGCCTGCACGGTCTTGTCAACGAAGGAGTCCGAGACCGCGACCTCGAACCGGACCTTCTCCGAGAGCCCCATCTGCACGGTCGTGCCGCGGTAGGTCTCGACCCGCTCGACCTCGCCGCCGTGGCCCTGCACCCGGCTCATCGAGAACCCCCGGACCTCGGCCCGGTGGAGCGCCTCCAGGACCTGGTTCGCCTGCTCGGGACGGACGATCCCGATCACTAGTTTCATCGCTTGGTTCCTCTCCCTTTGCCGCCGCCTGCGGGCGCGAGCCTATCGGGACAGCAAGCGGCCTTGCGCGGTCAGGGCACCGCGAGTGCCGAGGCGCGCGCCTCCCTACAATCCGCAGCGCATGGCCACGCGGGTCCGCAGGCGGCGCCGGAAGCCGCACCATCCCATCTGGCACAAGATCGCGATCCCGCTCGGGGTGCTCGCTGCGCTTGTGGCGGTCGGGTGTGGAATCGCAGCGGCCTGGGCGATCAATGTCTACAACTCGGCGCCGCCCCTCTCCAGCCTGAAGCCGGTGGAGAAGGGCCGCTCCTCGGCCATCTACGCTGCCGACGGCAGCCTGATCGGCTTCATCCGCTCCGAAAACGTGCGCCAGCCGGTGCCGGCGAAAGCGCTGCCCGAAGACCTGAAAAACGCCACCGTCGCGATCGAGGACAAGGGCTTCTGGCAGCACGGCGCGCTCGACCCCCAGGGGATCGCGCGGGCGGCGATCAAGGACCTCGAGGCCGGCGGCAAGCCGGTCCAGGGCGCCTCGACGATCACCCAGCAGCTGGTCCGCAACCTCTACATCCAGAACCCGCAGGACACGCTCGAACGGAAGATCAAGGAAGCGGCGCTCGCCAACGAACTCTTCGACAAGCGCACCCGCTCCTGGATCCTCACCCAGTACCTCAATACCGCGCCTTACGGGACCGTGGAAGGGCAGACGGCGGTGGGCGCCGAGGCCGCCGCGCAGACCTACTTCGGCAAGCCCGTCAAGGACCTCGAATTGAAGGAAGCCGCGCTGCTGGCGGGGCTGCCGCAGGCGCCCTCCGAATACAACCCGTTCCTCGATCCGAAGGCGGCCCTGAAGCGGCGCAACGAGGTCCTGCGGGTGATGTGGGAACAGGGCTACATCACCGGCGACGAATACCGCACGACGAAGAACCGCGGCCTCGGCCTCGAACCCGGCCACAAGTACCAGGTGATCAAGGACCCCTTCCTCTTCGACCTGGTCCAGAACGAACTGATCGAAAAGTACGGGATCAACACCGTCCGCAACGGCGGCCTCAAGGCCTACACGACGATTAACCCCGATCTGCAGCAGAAGGCCGAAGAAGCGGTCGACTACTCCTGCTCCGTCTGTTACCCCGGCGGGGGCCCCGCCGCCGGGCTCGCCTCGGTCAACCCCGACACCGGCGCGATCGTCGCCCTCGCCTCGACCGAAGGCGAAGAATCCGAAAGCGAATTCAACTACGCCTGGCAGGCGCACCGCCAGCCCGGGTCCTCGTTCAAGACCTTCGTGCTGACGACCGCGGTGAAGGAGGGGATCGATCCCGCCAGCACCTACTACAACGGCACCTCGCCGATGACCCTCGACATCCCCGGCGGCGGCACCTGGACCGTCAACAACGCCGAGCCGGGCGGCGGCACGATGTCGCTCGAATCTGCGACCTGGGACTCCGTCAACGTCATCTTCGCCCAGCTGGACCTCGACGTCGGTCCCGAACACGTGACCGAAACCGCGCACGAAATGGGGATCGAATCGCCGCTCGAATCTGTCCCCGCGGAGGCGATCGGCGGGCTCGCGGTAGGGGTGACGCCGCTGGAAATGGCCGACGCCTACGCGACCCTCGCCGACGGCGGCATCCACCACGACGCCACCGCGGTCAGCAGGGTCGAATTCCCCAACGGCAAGGTCGACGACTTCGAAAAGGACAAGGGCGAACGGGTCCTCACCGAGGGCCAGGCCTGGGAGGTGACCCGGATCCTCGAGGGCGTGATCACCCAGGGCACCGGCGCCGGCTACACCGACATGGGCTGCAGCTCCGAGGCCGGCAAGACCGGTACCTCCGAGGGCCTCTCCGACGCCTGGTTCGTCGGCTACACCCCGAAGTTCTCCACCGCCGTCTGGGTCGGCCACCCGACCTCGCGTGAATACACCGGCTTCGGCGGCCCGACCGCCGGCCCGATCTGGCAGTCCTACATGTCCTCGGCCCAGGAAGGCGACTGCCCCGAATTCGAAGAAGCCGAAGAACCCGAACTCGAAGGCCTCGACAGCGAACACACCTCCGGCTCGGGCTATGAAAGCGGCTACGAAGAAGAAGAAAGCTACGAAGCGGGCGAAGAAGAAGAAAGCGAAGAAAAGGCGGGCAAGGAAAAGCCCGAAGGCGAAGAACCCGCCGAAGAAGAAGCCCCGGCCGCCGAAGCCACCCCGGAACCGGAACCGGCATCCCCTCCGCCCGCCGGCGGCGGCATCAGTCCCGGATAGGCGCGGCTCCGCCTACTCGCCGATCAGCTCGATCCGGTAGCCGTCGGGGTCGCGGACGAAGCAGATGCGGTGGCCCTCGGTGCGGCCGCCGGGGCGGTAAGGGGGCTTTTCGGGCTCGACGCCCAGATCCGCCAGCTGGGCGAGGGTGTCGTCGAGGTTGCCGTCGACGAGGAGGGCGATGTGGTTGTAGCCGGTGCCGTGCTCGTAGCCGGTGACGCCGTGGTTGTAGGTGAGCTCGAGGCGGGGGTCTTCGCCGGGGAGGGCCATGAAGACGTTGATCGCCTCGTCGCCGATCGGCATCCGCCGCACCTCCTCGAAGCCGAGCTTCTCGTAGAAGGCGACCGAGCGGTCGATCTCGCCGATCCGGTAACAGGTGTGGAGGAACGTGGCCACCGCTGGAGAGGGTACCCTTGAGGGCCTCAGGGAATCAGTTTCACCACTAAGTAGAAAGGCACGTTTTGCATAGCAAGCTTTCACGCCGCGCCCGCCTGCGGCTCCTGGCTCTCGCGGCCCCGGCGGCTGCCCTTACCGTCATCTTCGGCGCCTCCGGTGTCGCCGGCGCGGTCGAAGCGCCCGTCGCTCCGGTCCCGACCGGCACCAAGGACGTGATCACGATGTCGCTGGTCAAGGGCAAGCTGAAGTTCGTCGCCCCGGAATCGGTCACCGTCGGCGACCAGCTGGAAATCGTCAACAAGACGAACCCGAAACAGGTCGGCCCGCACACCTTCTCGCTGGTCACCAAAGGCTCGATCCCGAAGACGAAGAAGCAGATCGGCACCTGCTTCACGCCGAAGAAGATCTGCTTCGCGATCGCGCAGTGGCACGGGTTCAACCCGAAAACCGAAAAGATCACGAAGAACCCGGCGAAGGCCGGCCCGGCTGGCTGGAGCACGATGGGCACCGCCACCGGCGCCAAGGGCGACTCCTGGTTCAGCGGCGAAACGAAGGGCGGCCACATCTCCCAGGAAGTGACGGCTGAAGCCGGCACCACCCTGTACTTCATGTGCGCCATCCACCCGTTCATGCACGGCCAGATCAAGGTCGTGGCGCCGGTCGTTCCGACCGCCTAGGGCCCGGCGACGGCTGGACAGCCCTCAGTTCCGCACCGCCTGGGGCGCCGAGCTTTCCTCGGCGCCCTCGGCGGCGGCGCCCTCGCCGTCCTCCTGCCCCGACGGGGCGGGGGCGGCGGGCTGCTGCCGTTCTCGACCGAGCCGCCGCCGGCGCTGGCCGCGGTCCCGTTCCGCGAGCGGCTGCCGATCCCGCCGGTCCTCGACGGCGACCACATCCGGATCCCGATCCGCGAGGCCGAGCAGCAGATCCTCCCCGGCCGCAAGACCCGCCTCTGGACCTTCGGCGGCAGCTTCCCCGGTCCGACCGTGCGCCGCCGCGCCGGCCATCGCACCCGCGTCACCTTCCACCACGAACTGCCGGAGAAGGTGGGGGAGCTCTCGGTCCACCTCCACGGCGGCCACAACCGCACCCAGTTCGACGGCTACCCCGGCGGCCTGACCAAGAGCCAGCCGGTCTCCTACTACTGCCAGATCCCCCGCGGCCTCTCCGCCCGCGCCTCCGGCAACGAGTTCCTGCTCGCCCCGGGCGGCCGCAAAACCTACGTCTACGACCTGATGGAGGACGGGCGCCCCGAACGCGCCGCCTTCCAGTGGTACCACGACCACCGCCTCGACCGCACCGCCCCGCACAGCTGGAAGGGCCTGGCCGGGATGTGGATCGTCGACGACGGCTTCGACGAGGCGCTGCCGCTGCCGCGCGGCGAGCGCGACCTGCCATTGATGATCGGCGACCGCAGCTTCGACCGCGACAACCAGCTCACCGATCCCTTCACCAACCGGCGCCCACCCGACGACGGCGTCCTCGGCGAGTGCGTCCTCGTCAACGGCGCCTTCATGCCGCACCACCCGGTCCACCCGTGCCGCTACCGCTTGCGCATCCTCAACGTCTCCAGCTTCCGCAGCTACAACCTGCACCTGTCCAACGGGGCCGGGATGATCCAGATCGCCAGCGACAGCGGCCTGATGCCGAAGCCAGTCCGCCGCCGCGAAATCCTCCTCGGGCCGGCCGAGCGGGTCGAGGTGATCGTCGACTTCGCCGGCCACGCGGGGGAGACGGTCGAGCTGCGCAGCGCCAAGCGCCATCCGGGCCGCAACCCCGCCGGCGCCCGCACCTACGGCGGCGCCCTGATGCAGTTCCGCGTCGGCGCCGAGCGCGTCATCGACCGCACCCGCGTCCCGCGCCAGCTGCGCCCGCTCCCCGGGTGGACGCAGAAGGCCAAGCGCAAGCCCGACCACCGTTGGGAGATCACGATCGCCGGCTTCTTCAAAACGACCTGGCGGATCAACGGCCGCACCTTCAACCCCGCCTACGTCGAGACGAAGCCGCGCCTCGGCTCGATCGAGACCTGGGAGTTCGTCAACAAGACCAACGTCGCCCACGTCATGCACCTGCACCACACCGACTGGTACCTGCTCGAGCGCAACGGCAAGGAGCCGCCGCCGTGGGAAGACTGCCTCAAGGAGACGTTCTTCATCTTCCCCAACGAAAAGATCCTCGTCGCCGGCCGTTTTTCCGACTACACCGGGAAATTCGTCGTCCACTGCCACATGCTGGACCACGAGGATCACGGTCTGATGAGTCAGTTCCAGGTCGTCCGCGGTTGACAAACCGTCCACCGCTCCTCAAGTAAACATCTGCGTTTGCCGATGCCCCCGCCATGGCGGCTCCCCAAAATCGGGTAAGCATCAACCCGGCCGGCGGCTCCGAGATGCGGGCCGCGGCAGCGCTGCTGATCGCCGGCGCCGGGCTTGTCGCCCTCTCGCTCCTGCTCCCGCACCCGAGCGGTGGCGACACCACCGCCCTCACACTGACCGCCGCGGCGATGGCCGCCGCCGGCGTGCTCTGCTCGTTCCTGGTCGGCCGGGTTCCCCGCGGCGCGGTCCACCTGCTCCTCGGCGGCATCGTCGCCACCACCGCGCTGCTGATCTTCGAGAGCGGCATCGCGGTCGGTCAGTACGGGACGATCTTCGTCTGGGCGACTCTGATCTCGTCCTACTACTTCCCCCGTCGCATCGCCGCTCTCCACCTCGCCTGGCTGCTGCTGGTCTACGGCATCGCCCTGCTCGAGGTCGAAAACACCGCCGGCTACTCGCCGCTCACCCGCTGGATCTTCACCCTCGTCTCGCTCGGCGTCGTGATGCTGCTGACGACCGCGATCGTCGCCCGCCGGGCCCGTGCCGACGAGCGCGCCCGCCGCTTCTTCGACCTCTCCCGGGACATGCTCTGCACCGCCAACATGGACGGCTACTTCGTCGAGCTGAACGACGCCTGGGCGTACTACCTCGGCTACGACCGAGAGGAACTGCGGGCGGTCCCGTTCGTCGAGCGGGTTCATCCGGAGGACCGCGAGCGGACCGAAGCCGAGGCGGCGGCCCTCTTCGAAGGGGCGGAGACGCTGCAGTTCGAGAACCGCTACCAAGCGAGGGACGGTTCCTGGCACTGGCTGCGCTGGAGCTCGCAGCTCTCCCCCGACGAGTCGCTGATCTACGCCCGCGCCACCGACGTCACCGAGCTGAAGCGGATCGAGGGCGAACGCGAGGAGCTGCTGGGCAAGGTTCGGGAGATGGCCACCCACGACTCGCTGACCGGCCTCCCCAACCGCCGCGTGCTCGAGGAGCAGCTGCCGCACGCGATGGCCCGCGCCCGCCGCACCGGTTCGCCACTCTGCGTCGCCCTGCTCGACATCGACCGTTTCAAGGCCTACAACGACACCCACGGACACCTCGCCGGCGACGAGGTCCTGCGCGAGTGCGCCCGTGCCTGGGACGGCGCCCTGCGCGGCGAAGACACGATCGTCCGCTTCGGCGGCGAGGAGTTCCTGGTGCTGCTGCCCGACACCGCGCCCGAGGAGGCGGCGGAGGTGGTCGAGCGCCTGCGCGAGCGCACGCCGATGGACCAGACCTGCTCAGCCGGCCTCGCCGCCTGGGACCCAGTCGAGAGCGCCGACGACCTGCTCGGCCGCGCCGACGCGGCCCTCTACCTGGCCAAGGCCGGGGGGCGCAACCAGCTGGCGCTGGCCGGCGCACCCGCCTGATCGCGGCCGGCCCGCAATGATTCGGCGATGGGCCGCGAAGAGCACGACCGCGCGGTGCGCTTTCGCACCGCCCGCCGCGACCCGGCGCTGACCGTCGTCGAGGGCTTCCACGCGCTCAAGCACGCGCTGCGCTTCGGCGCCGAGCTGGTCGAGGCGGTCGCGGTCGACCCCGCCTCGCTCGACGCGATGGCGGCCGATCTCGCCCCCGACCTCGCCGGGCAGCTGGCCGAGCTGGTCGAGCCGGTCGACAAGGAGACGCTCGCCGACCTGGTGCCGCTGGTCCCGCACACCGGCGTCGTCGCGATCGCCCGCCGGCCGCGGGTCGACCTCGACGCCGCCCTGGCCGACCCGGCGCCGACCCCGGCGATCCTGCTCGAGCAGCCGCGCAACATGGGCAA
>DASTGL010000295.1:0-5143 GCA_035719145.1 Solirubrobacterales bacterium | reverse complement strand
CGCTGACGATCAAGAGCGGCAACGCGATCGTCCTGCGTGGCAGCTCCTACGCCGAACGCTCGAACGCGGCCCTGGCGGGGATCGTGCGCGAGGCGCTGGCCGAGGCCGGGCTGCCCGAGGACGCGGTGCTCTCGCTCGGTGGCGGTGGCCACGAGGAGCTGGCCGAGCTGGCGACTCAGGAGGGCCTGGTCGTCCTGCTGATCCCGCGCGGCGGCGAAGGCTTGAAGGCGGCGATCAAGGCGGTGGCGACGGTGCCGGTGATGTACGCGGCGGCGGGCAACTGCCACGTCTACGTCCACGCCGAGGCCGACCCGGAGATGGCGCGGCGGATCGCCGTCAACGCCAAGGTCCAGCGGCCCGGCGTCTGCAACGCGGCGGAGACGCTGCTGATCGATGCCGCCGTCGCCGAGCGCGTCGCCCCGGCGATCCTCGGCGACCTCGCCGCCGCCGGCGTCGAGCTGGTCGGCGACGAGCGCGCCCGCGCTGTCGCGGGCGAGGTCGAGGTCGGCGCCGCGACCGACGAGGACTGGGACAGCGAGTACCTCGGCCTGAAGATGTCGGTCGCCGTCGTCGACTCGGTCGAGGACGCGATCGAGCACGTCAACCGCCACGGCACCGGCCACTCGGAGGCGATCGTCACCGCCGACGAGGGTGCCGCCGATGAGTTCGTCGCCGGGGTCGACGCCGCTGCGGTCTACGTCAACGCCTCGACCCGCTTCACCGACGGCTTCGAGTACGGGATGGGAGCCGAGATCGGCAACTCGACCCAGAAGCTGCACGCCCGCGGCCCGATCGGGATGCGCGAGCTGACGACCTTCAAGTACGTCGCCCACGGCAGCGGCCAGGTGCGTGAGTAGCTCTGGCGGCGGCGGGATCGGCGTGCTGGGGTCGGCGTTCAACCCTCCGCATCTCGGTCATCTCGCGCTCGCGCAGGAGGCGGCTTGGCAGCTGGGCCTGGAGGAGGTCGTCCTCGTCCCCACCGGCCAGGCTCCGCACAAGCGGATCGCCGACGACCCGGGGAGGGAGGCGCGGATGGAGATGACCCGGCGGGCCGCGGCCGATGACGATCGCTTCTCCGTCTCCGCTCTGGAGGTCGAGCGGGAGGGGCCGTCCTACACGTATGAGACCTTGGAGGCACTTGCAGAGGAACGGGGCGACAGGGAGCTGGTGTTCGTGATGGGGGCGGACGCTGCCGTGGGCCTCGAGAGCTGGCGCAACCCCGGGCGGGTGGTCGAGCTGGCGAGCCTGGCGGTGGCGCGGCGGGCGGGGGTCTCCGACGCCGACGTCGCCGAGTCGATGCGCAGCCTCGGCTGCGAGGGCCGGGCGACGATGCTGGAGATGCCGCAGTTCGGCGTCTCCTCCTCGGCGGTGCGGCAGCGGGCCAAGCAGGGCCGGCCGCTGCGCTACCTGGTCCCGGACGCGGTCGCCGGCTTCATCGCCGAGAGGGGGATCTACAGGTGAACGAGGCGCAGTCGGAAGGCTTGGCGCGGCAGCTCGCCGCGATCGCGGACTCGAAAAAAGCCGAGGACCTCGTGGTCCTCGACATGCGCGGCCTGGTCGCCTACACGGACTTCCTCGCGATCTGCACCGCCCGCAGCGAGCGGCAGGCGAAGGCGATCGTCGACGAGGTGCGGCTGCGGGTGAAGCGGGAGACCGGGCTGCTGCCGGGCGGGGTCGATGGCGGCGGCGATGCTGGCTGGACGATCCTCGACTACCTCGACTGCGTCCTCCATGTCTTCACCCCGGAAGCCCGGGAGCGCTACGCGCTCGCCGACCTCTGGCACGAGGCGCCGCGGCTCGAACTCGACCTCGACGCCCCGGAAGCTCCCGAGGCCGCGAGCGCCTAACCCCAGCAGCAAACCTCAGCAACAATCCTCTGCAACACAATTGACGTCCGACCGGCGGCTTAGGTTGCCGATCCATGGGTTTTAGAAGGGGGTTCCTCGGGTACCGCCGCGCCGAAGTTGAGGACGCGATCTCGGCTCGCGACGCTCGCATCCTCGGCTTGGAGATGACGACCGACGCGCAGCGCGCGTCGCTCGCCGAGCTCGAAATCGAGACCACTGCACTCTCCGGGATGGTGGTCGAGCGGGAGAAGGAGATCCGCTGCCTGAACGAGCGGCTGCGCGAGGCCAACGAATGCCACGACCGCAGCATCGCCTCGCTCGACGCGATCACCTCGCGGCTCGAGGAAGTGGAAGCGCAGGCGCGCGGCCAGGCCACCCGGATCCGGATGAAAGCGCTGCGCGAGGCGGTCGAGGTGAGCAAGAAGGTCAAGGAGCTGACCGAGATGGAGCCCGCCCTGCAGGCGGAGGCGCAAGCCGCGGCGGAGCCCGCCGCCGACGAGGGCCTCTACAAAGGCCAGGTCAAACTCGAGATCGGCCCGCTCGGCGACTTCTCGCAGCTGGTCGGCTTCGAGGACGCGGTCGGTCAGATCGGCGCCTCGGAGATCAAGGTCGACCGCTTCTCCGAGGGTCGCGCCACCTTCTCGATGCAGCTTGACGAACCAACCGATCTGCTGAGCGAACTCGAAGAGCTTTCCAGCCTCGACTTCAAGGTCCGCCACAACGCCCCCGACAACCTGATCCTCGACGTCGACGACGATCAGGAACAGCGCGCCGCCTGACGCTAAACTTGCCCTCCCGCACGGGGCTGTAGCTCAGCTGGAAGAGCGCTTCGCTGGCAGCGAAGAGGTCAGGGGTTCGAGCCCCCTCAGCTCCACTACTCGTTAGGTCGAGGCACCTGGACCGGACGAGGAAGTTCGCTAGTCTCTTCAGCCGATGCCGAGCAACTTCGCACTCGCCTGTCCACCATCGCCGCGGCTAGCGCTGCCGGCCCCGCAGGCTCCCTCGGCGCGGCTCTAGCCGCCTTCGCGCACCGACCTCTCTCGTCTTCCGCATCCGGGTTCGAATCCTGTGTTCGCCTGCAAGTCGGCGAAATCCGGGATACCGAAATACGCATAGCGCGGTGTTCTCGCAGCGACTTGACTTCAACTCTATGGACCTGGCGGGAGCAGGCCAATTCCCTCCGCTAGATGCCCCGCCGCGAAGACCCCCAAGTAGGCCTCGGGAAGGCAATCCGCGCGATCCGGACACAAGCCGGGATGAGCCAGGAAGCGCTCGGCGAGAAAGCCGAAATCCATCCGACCTGGATCTCCCACATCGAGTCCGGCCGGATCAACCCGACCTGGGGCAACGTCCGCCGCATCGCCCGCGGCCTCGGAGTGAAGCTGCCGCGACTGGCCGAGCTGGCCGAAAAGCTCGAGCGCGAGCTCGGCGGCGCCTGACTCAAAATCTCGCGCCGGGTTGCCGATGCTCTAGGCGATGAGCGCCGCCAACCAGCACGTGTTCTCGCACGGGATGCAGGACACGCGCGAGACCCTCGAGGTCTGGAGCCGGCACCCCTGGCGGGTGCTGGGCAGCTGGATTGCGCTCAGCCTCAGCATCGCCTTGACGCTGCTCGGGGCGGTCTGGGTCGTCTCCGGACTGCTCACCCCGGACCTGACGCCGATCCACCTTCCCGGCTTCACCGAACCCTCCGAGCCGGGCGACCTGCTGCCGATCCTCTACCGCAACTCGCTGGTCCTGGCGCTGCACGGCACCGCCTGTATAGCCGGCTTCATCGCCGGGGCCTCGATGCCGATCGCCGCCGCCCAGCGCAGCGGCATCTCGCGCTGGATCCACGTCAAGGCGGGGGAGGGGGCAATCCTCTTCGTCTGCGCCGTCACCCTTTTCTCGCTCTGCACCCAGGCGCTCTACCTCGGCTTCCAGGGCTCGACGATCGCCCACCAGCTGAAAATCTCCCGCCTCGAACTGATCCTCAGCGTCCTCCCGCACGCGATCCCGGAGCTGACCGCGCTCTTCCTCCCGCTCGCCGCCTGGCTGATCGCCAGCCGCCGCGGCGAGTGGAACCAGCTCCTCGCCGCCACCCTCGTCACCGTCCTGCTGGCGATCCCGACCCTGATCCTGGCGGCGACGATCGAGGTCTACGTCTGGCCCCACATCCTCCAGGACCTCTCGCCGGTCAGCCACCCCTTCACCTTCTAGGCTCGGGCGCGACCGGTTCGCGGCTCCTGCGTAAGATCGCGGGCGCGATGGCCGGTTACGACCCGAAGACGATCGAGCGCAAGTGGCAGCAGGTCTGGGCCGAGGAGAAGACCTGGGAGGTCGCCAACCCCGGCCAGCCCGGATTCGACGACTCGAAGCCGAAGGCCTACGTCCTGGAGATGCTGCCCTACCCCTCCGGGGAGCCCCACGTCGGCCACCTCAAGTGCTACGCGGTCGGCGACGCGATCGCCCACTTCCGCCGCCGCGGCGGCTTCGAGGTGATCCACCCGATGGGCTACGACTCCTTCGGCCTACCGGCGGAGAACAACGCGATCAAAACCGGCGAGCCGCCGCGGGTCGCGACCGAGCGCTCGATCGAGTCCTTCCGCCGCCAGTTCCGCGAGTGGGGGATCTCGATCGACTGGAGCCGCGAACTGGCGACCCACACGCCCGAGTACTACCGCTGGACGCAGTGGATCTTCCTGCAGCTGTTCGAGCGCGGCCTCGCCTACCGGGAAGAGGCGGAGGTCAACTGGTGCCCCAAAGATGCGACGGTCCTGGCCAACGAGCAGGTCGTCGACGGGCGCTGCGAGCGCTGCGGCACCGAGGTGATCCAGAAAGACCTCGAGCAGTGGTTCTTCCGCATCACCGACTACGCCGACCGCCTGCTCGCCGACTTCGAGGCGCTCGAGTCCTGGCCCGAGCACGTGATCACGATGCAGCGCAACTGGATCGGCCGCTCCGAGGGGGCCGAGGTGGTCTTCCGCTGCGAGGAGGTCGACCTCGACTTCCCCGTCTTCACCACCCGCCCCGACACCCTCTTCGGCGCCACCTTCTTCGTCCTCGCGCCCGAGCACCCCGACCTGCAGCGGCTGGTCGCCGGCACGCCGGCCGAGGCGGAGGTGCGCGAGTACGTCAACCGGATCGGCCGCGAGTCGGCCGAGGAGCGGGGGGCAGAGGACCGCGAGAAGACCGGGGTGCCGCTCGGGCGCTCGGTCGTCAACCCGGTCAACGGCGAGGAGATCCCGATGTTCGTCGCCGACTACGTGCTGATGGAGTACGGGACCGGGGCGATCATGGCGGTGCCCGGTCACGAC
>DASTGL010000294.1:0-2450 GCA_035719145.1 Solirubrobacterales bacterium | reverse complement strand
GCCGTTCATCCACGGCTACGTCACCGAGGCGGGGGAGCCGCCGACCGACGTCTCGACCTTCCTCAGCCCGAGCGGCGCCTGGGCCTCCGGGGCGATCGTCTCCACGCCCCGCGACCTCAACGCCTTCATCCGCGCCGACCTCGGCCTGAGGTTCTTCGCATAGGAGCGGCCGGTGACGGCTTCGACGATCAGCCCGACGACGATGTTGTCGGTGTTCGAGTACTCGTAGTCCGAGCCAGGGGCGAACTGCAGCGGTTCGCGGCGGACCCAGCCGATGATCTTCTGGGGGGAGACGAAGCCACGCGGATTCTTTTTCGCCTGTTCGGCGAAGCCCTTCGACAGCGTGTAGTCGGGCAGGCCGCTGGTGTGGTCGAGCATCTGGCGCACCGTCACCGAGCTCCAGGCGGCGGGCATGCCGCTGAGGCGCTGGCCGATCGTGTCGTCGAGCCCGAGCAGCCCTTCGCCGACCAGATGCAGCGCAACGGCGCCGTTGAACGCCTTCGCCACGCTGGCGATCCGCATGTGGTCGGTCGGCTTCGGCGCTCCCGGCCTCTTGACGTTCGCCCGACCGGCGCGCAGGACGGTCAGCCGTCCGTCGCGGTACATCGTCGCGATCGCCCCCGGAGGCCCGCCGGTCGCGGCGACCAGGCGCTGCAGCCCTCGCCGCACGGCGGCCGGGCCTGGCGCGGCCGCGGCCGATGCCGCGAAGCCCAGGCAGACGACGAGCACGCCGAAAGAGACCTGGAACCGTCGCGCCTTCATCGCCGCATCCTAAGCCCGCGGGTCCGCCCGGCTGCCGCCATGCCGTATTCGCGCCCCCGCCGGGTACGGCACCGCGCGCTGAAAATACGGTGATTTCGCTGATGCGAACGAACTTCGGCGGGCGTACGGTCGTAGAGCAACTGAAAACGAAAACGGAGGTAGACGAAAAATGCAGCTCTACGGAATTCTGCGCCGCAACGGATGGCGTACCGGTGAGGACCTGGAGGCCGCCGCGAAAAAATCGGCTGAAGTCGGCGACGAGCCCGGCTCGGGCGTGCGCTGGATCCGCAGCTACGTGCTGAGCGAGGAGAGCGGCGAGCTGGGCACCTTCTGCGTCTACGAAGGCGACAGCCCGGAGACGATCCGCGCCCACGCCGAGACCGCCGGCCTGCCCGCCGACGAGATCATCCCGATCGCCGACACGGTGATCGTCCGCCCGGACCCGGCGCCTGTCGCCTAGCAACCGGCGACCGGGCCACCGACGGGACGAAAACCGCTCCAAGCAACCGGTTTTCGTCCCGTCGGCATGGCCGACCTAGACTGATTTCGTGATCGAGATGGGGACTCCGCTGGTCGGCCGGGAGAGCGAGCTCGCCCGGCTCGCCGCCGCTCTGGAGCGTGCCGCGGAGGGCTCGGGCGGGATCGTCCTGCTCTGCGGCGAGGCCGGGATCGGCAAGAGCCGGCTCGCCGCCGCGGCCACCGCCGACGCCGGCCTGGTCCTGCGCGGGGCGGCGACCGAGGGCTCGGCCGTCCCCTACGGGCCGATCGTCGACGCCCTGCGCTCGCGCCTGCGCACCGACCCGGAGGCACTCGCGGACTGCGGACCGCTCCTCCCCCACCTCGCCCTCCTGCTGCCCGAGCTCGGCGAGCCCGCCGCCGAGACCGAGCGGGCGACGATCTTCGAGGCGGTGCGCTGCGCCCTCTCCCACCTCGCCGCCGAGCGACCGCTGGCGATCCTGCTCGACGACCTGCAGTGGTCCGACGAGACGACCCTGGAACTGATCGCCGCGCTGGCCGGGCCGCTGCAGGAGATGCCGGTGCTGATCGTCGGCGCCTACCGTTCCGACGGCCTCCCCCGCGGCCACCGCCTGCGCTGGCTGCGCAACGAGCTGCGCCGCGGCGGCCGGCTCGAGGAGCTCTCGCTCGACCCGCTCGACCGCGACGGCGTCGCCGCCCTGCTGGAGGCGCTCTTGCCCGAAGGGCCCTCCCCCGCCCTCGCCCGCGCGGTCCACGACCGCACCATGGGCTCTCCCTTCTTCGTCGAGGAGCTGGTCGCGGCGCTGCGGCTGCGCGAGGCGCTGCGCCCTGGACGCCACGGTCTCGAGCTGGCCGACGCCGAAGACGTGCCCCTGCCCGACACCGTCCGCGAAGCGGTCCTAGTCGCCACCTCGACCCTCTCCGACGAGGCGCGGTCCGCAGCCGAGGCGGCGGCGGTCGCCGGGCAGCAGCTCGACCTCGCCCTCGTAGCCGAGCTGAGCAGCGCCGCCGGCCTCGCCGAGCTGATTGACCAGGGCCTGCTCGAAGAGCGGGAGCCGGGACGGGCGGCGTTCCGCCACGCCCTCGCGCAGGAGGCCCTCTACGCGGAGGTGCCCTGGATGCGGCGGCGCGAGCTGCACCGGCGCCTCGCCGAAGCGCTCGCGGCGGCCGAGGGCTCGCGCTTGGAGGTCGCGACCCACTGGCTCGGCGCC
>DASTGL010000293.1:0-5664 GCA_035719145.1 Solirubrobacterales bacterium | reverse complement strand
CCGGCCCCGAGAGGTACACCCACCCCTCCAAGCGACAGTCCCTGGGAGACGGCTCAGGGGCGTGCGCTGCCAAAAAAAGCTCCCGCAACTAGCCGAAGCGGCCGGAGACGTAGTCGCGGGTGCGGGGGTCTCGGGGCTCGCCGAAGATTTTCTCGGTCTCGTCGACCTCGATCAGGGTGCCGACCGGTTTCGGGCCGGAGGTCTCGAGGCTGAAGAAAGCCGTGCGGTCGGCTACTCGGGCGGCCTGCTGCATGTTGTGCGTGACGATGACGATCGTGAAGCGGCCTTTGAGGCCGTGCATCAGTTCCTCGATCGCGGCGGTGGCGATCGGGTCGAGGGCGGAGGCGGGCTCGTCGAGGAGGAGGACGTCGGGCTCGATCGCGATCGCGCGGGCGATGCAGAGGCGCTGCTGCTGGCCGCCGGAGAGGCCGAGGGCGCTGTCCTTGAGCCGGTCTTTGACCTCGTCCCAGAGGGCGGCGCCGCGCAGGGCGCTCTCGACCCGCTCGTCGAGGCCGCGGCGCAGGCCGAGGTTGCGGGGCGCCCAGGCGACGTTGTCGTAGATCGACTTCGAAAACGGGTTCGGTTTCTGGAACACCATCCCGATCCGCCGCCGCACCTCGACCCGGTCGACGTTGGAGCCGTAGACGTCGTGGCCGTGGTAGAGGATCTGGCCCTCGATGCGGAAGCCCGGCACCGGGTCGTTCATCCGGTTGAGGCTGCGCAGGAAGGTGGTCTTGCCGCATCCGGAGGGGCCGATCAGGGCCGTGATCTGGCCGCGGCGGATGCCGAGGTTGACGCCGGCCAGCGCCTGCTTGGCGCCGTAGAAGATCGAGACCTCGCGGGAGTCGAAGACGAGCTCGGGCGCGACCAGGGGTTGGAGCTCCGCGGTCGTCTCGGTGAGCCCGGTCGGCGGCGCGGAGACGGTCGGCCCGGCGGGGGCCGGGGGCTGGACGCGGACCCGCGAGGGGACCTGCTCGCCCTCCGGGGCGAAGTCTTCGGAGCGGGCGAGATCGAGGCGGCTGTTCATGATGAGCTCAGCTTTCGTTTGCTTCGCGCCAGCAGGGCGCGGGCGGCCAGGCTGGTGACGAGGATGATGAAGACCAGGACCAGCGCCATGCCCCACGCTTCCGCGTAGCCGGCATCGCTGCCTTCTTCGGAGACTTTGTAGATCCAGGTCGGGACGTTGGGGAGGGCTTCGAACGGGTTGACCGAGAAGCTCTTCGGGTCGAAGTTGGAGGTGGTGAGGATCAGCGGCGCGGTCTCGCCGGCGGCGCGGGCGACGGCCAGCACCGTCGAGGTGACGATGCCGCCGATCGCGGTCGGCAGGACCACGGTCAGCACCGCCCGCCAGCGGGCCACCCCGAGCGCGTCGGAAGCTTCGCGCAGGTGTTTCGGGACCAGCTGCAGCACCTCCTGGGAGCCGCGGGCGATCAGCGGCAGCTCGATGATCGCCAGGGCGACGGCGCCGGCGAAGGCGGTCTGCTTTTCCTGGGCGGCGACGATGAAGATGAAGGCGAAGAGCCCGAGGATGATCGAGGGGAGGCCGTTCAGCAGGTCGAGGATCAGCTTCAGGGTCCGCGCCCCTTTGGCCCCCGAGTACTCGCTGATGTAGAGGGCGACGAGGACCCCGATCGGCATCGCGATCAGGGTTGCGTAGATCGAGATCGCGATCGTGCCCAGCAGCATCGGGCCGACCCCTTCCGGATAGCCCTTGAAGAGGAAGTCGAAGCTGATCGCCGGGGCGCCGCGGGCGATCACGGTCCAGAGCACCACCACCAGGGCCGCCAGGGCGATCACCGCCGCCGCGGTGGCGCCGCCCTCGGTGATGCGGCTGACGATCTGCCGGCGGCGCAGGTTGCCGCTCGGGGTCAGCGGCGCGGTCGGGTCGGGGATCAGGTCGCTCACCAGTTCACCGCCCCGCTGTAGCTGAAGCGCCGGCCGATCCAGCCGGCGAGGAAGTTCGCGATCAGGCCGATCGCCAGCAGGATCACGCCGCAATAGAAGAGCGCCGCTTTGTGCAGTTCGGTCAGGGCGCCGGGGAACTGGAGGGCGATCTGGGCGGCGAGGGTGCTGCCGGTGTCGAAGAGGTTGGAGCTGATTTCCGAGCCGGCGCCGACCACCTGCGAGACCGCGATCGCCTCGCCGAGGGCGCGGCCGAGGCCGAGAATGCAGGCGGCGATAACGCCCGAGGAGGTGGTCGGCAGCACGATTCCCCGCACCACCTCCCAGCGGGTCGCGCCGAGGGCAGCGGCGCCGTCCTGGAGGTCGCGCGGCACCGACTGGAAGAGGTCGCGGGAGATCGAGGCGATGATCGGGACCACCATGATCGTCAGGATCAGACTGGCGGTGAAGACGCTGAGTCCGGTGGTCTGCGGTTCGCCGAAGATCGGGATGAAGCCGAAGTTGTCGTGGAGGAAGGGCTCGACGTGTTCCTGCACGAACGGCGCCAGCACCACCAGGCCCCAGAAGCCGAGGATGACGCTGGGAATAGCCGCCAGCAGCTCGACCAGCGGCCCGATCACCGCTCCGACGCTTTTCGGCGCCAGCAGGGTTAGGAAGAGGCCGATCGCGATCGCGATCGGGGCGCCGAGGAGGAGCGCGAAAGCGGAGGTGACGGCGGTTCCGAACAGCAGCACGCCGGCGCCGAATTCGCCGAAGTTCGGCTGCCAGGTGGTTTCGTAGACGAAGGCGAGGCCGAACTTCGCGATCGCCGGGCGGGCGCCGTCGACGATCTGGTAACCGACCAGGAAGATCGTCGCCCCGGCGATCAGCGCTGCCAGCAGGCAGACCCCGAGCATCGCCCGGTCGCCGAACTGGTCTGCGCGCTTACGGAGAGGGCTGACACGGGCACCCGTGTGCGCAGCGGGAGAGACGGTGACGCTCATCGCGCGCCAGCGTAAAGGAGCTAGGAGCCCATCTGGCCGATCCTCACGCTTTTTTCACAGGATTGAAACAAGTCGGAAAAGAGCGCCAGTGTCTGTAACAAAAATGTTACATGTTTATTCCAGGCGTCATTCACGGAATTGACACACTTTCGTGAATCTTTCCGGGGAGGCTTGCGCCGTCATAAACCACCCTGAAAGGACTCCGCATTGCTTCGCAAAAGGCTGCTAGCCCTACTGATCGCGGCTCTCGTGGCGGTAGGGGGTACGGCTTCGATTTCGACCGCCGCTGCCTCCGCTGCCGGACTCACGGGAGCCGGCTCGACGCTGGTCGCTCCTCTGATGGCCAACTGGAAAAGCAACTTCGAAATCAAAGAAGGGATCCCCGTTCAGTACGCGGCCGTCGGCTCCGGTACCGGCATCGCCCAGATCACCGCTAGGACGGTCGACTTCGGCGCCTCCGACGCGCCGCTGACGCCGGAACAGGCTGCTGCCTGCAACGGCTGCGTCCAGGTCCCGTGGGCCCTCTCCGCCACCGGGGTCGGGTTCAACGTTCCGGGCGTGAAGAAGCTGAACCTGACCGGCAAGGTCCTCGCCGGCATCTACTTCGGCAAGATCACCAAGTGGAACGACCCGAAGATCAAGGCGATCAACAAAGGCGCGAAGCTGCCGGGCCTGAACATCACTCCGGTCTTCCGCAGCGACGGTTCGGGTGACACCTACGCGTTCACCAACTACCTGTCGAAAATCAGCCCCGCCTGGAGAAGCGAAGTCGGCTACGCGACCACCGTCGGCTTCAAAGCCGGGGTCGGCGCCAAAGGCAACGCGGGCGTCACCGCGACGGTGACGAAAACCCCGGGTGCAATCGGTTACATCTCGGCCTACTACCTGATCGCCGCCGGCGTCCACGCCGCCGCGATTCAGAACAAGGCCGGGAAGTACGAGCTCCCGAACATTCCCAACATCGCCAGCGCCGCTTCCACGGTGAAGTCGCTGGGTTCGGACAACTCGATCAGCATCACCAACCCCCCGAAAAAGGCGGCGATCGCTTACCCGATCTCGACCTTCACCTACGCGATCATCCCGCATGACGCGAAGCAGAAGGGGTTCCTCCAGCAGTTCGCCAACTACTGCCTCACGATCGGCCAGAAATACGGCGCCGCGCTCGACTTCGCGCCGCTGCCCAAGGTCGTCCAGCAGGCAGGCCTCAAAGCAGTCGCCTCCCTCTAACGGGAAGCAGCAGCTCCTCCTAAACCGGCACCGGGCTTAGACCCGGTGCCGGTTCTATGCGAATTCACGTACCGCCTCGTGCAGTTCCTGCAGGATGCGGCGGCGCTCCTCTTGCCTCTTGGCGGTTTCTTCCCGCTGCCGGATAAGCCTTTCGGCCTCGGCGGGCTTCAGGTCTACGATTCTCAGCGCTTTGTCGAAATTCAAGACGTTGGAGCCCTCAGCGAGACGGGCCGCCAGCTCTCTTTTTTCCTGTTCCGTCATCTTTTTGAAGGTACCGGTGGCTTTCTCTTGTCATCAATCGCTCTTTTCAGCAAGGTGATCTCCAGGGTGGCATCGCTCAACTCCTCGCTGAGTTCAGCGGTCGTCTGCTCCAGGGTCTGCAACGCTTCCGCACTCGACTCTGCGGTGTGATCTGCCCTTTCAGCAAATCTCGCTCCGCGAGCAGAGATCTCGATCGGCATGCGTCCTTCGACAAGCCCGGAATAGGCGGGCGTTACTAGCAGCAGTCCGCCGTAGAAGACCATGAGGGCAACCTCGAGCCGATAAACGGATACCTGGTCCAGCGCGAATGCCGGCAGCACTTGATGGGCATTCGCGTCCTCGGGAATCGGTACGGCGGCACAAGCCACGAGGGCAACGCAAAGCGACAGCCCAACAAGAATCCGGATCGAGAGCCGCTTCACGTCCCCTATGAGGCCTGGGATGTGTCGACTCTCCCCCCTCGGGCGACACAAAGCCTGCTTTCTCCGCCTTTTCACATCCGCGCCCGGGCGATGGCGAACTCTGTGGAGGACAAGACTGATTCTGAAATAGGGAGACACCGATGACTTCCCGTGTTGATCTGCATTGCCACTCGACTGCGTCGCAGTTCTCGAAGCTCGGGGTACAGCGTTCGCTGGGCCTGCCGGAGTGCGCGACGTCGCCTGAGGAGGTGTATGAGCTCGCCAAGCGGCGGGGGATGGACTTCGTCACGATCACCGACCACGACACGATCGACGGCTGCTTGGAGCTTGCCGATCGACCCGACTGCTTCGTCTCCGAGGAGCTGACCGCCCGCTTCGCCGGCGAGCCCCAGGCGGTTCACGTCCTCTGTTACGGGATCACTCCCGGAGACCACGAGTGGCTGCAGGCTCACTCCGGCGACGTCGAGGCCTGCGCCGCATACCTTCACGAGCGGGAGATCGTCTGCGCCCTCGCGCACCCGTTCTTCAACGTCGCCGCGCCGCTGACCCGGCGCCACCGGCGGCGACTGGCGGAGCTCTTCCCGATCTGGGAGGTCCGCAACGGCTCGCGGGCCGCCGAGCTGAACATGCCCGCAGTGGTCTACATCGAGACCCACGGCGGCACCGGCATCGGCGGCTCCGACGACCATGCCGGCGTCGACATCGGCCGCACCTTCACCGAGGCGCCCGCGGCCGCGACGCCGGAAGAGTTTCTCGCTCACCTGCGGCGGGGCGATGCCGAAGCACGGGGGGAACAGGGCAGCGCGGCTAAGTGGGCTCATGCGGCGATGGCCTTGGCTACTCGGGCTCTTACGTTTGGGGGCGGGGGG
>DASTGL010000292.1:0-5462 GCA_035719145.1 Solirubrobacterales bacterium | reverse complement strand
GGTTTCAGCTCTACGCCTTCAAGGACGAGGCCGTCACCCGGGCGCTGATGGAAGAGGCGATCGAGGCCGGCTTCGAGGCGATCGTCGTCACCGCCGACGCGCCGCCCGGCGGCAACCGCGAGCGCGACCGCCGCAACCGCTTCACCCTGCCGAAGGAGCTCGGCACCCCCAGCCTCAGCGCCGCCGTCGGCGGCGCTGAGGCGCTGACGATCGAGGAGACCTTCGCGCTGATGAACCACGCCCTCACCTGGGACGACGTCGCCGACCTCGCCTCCGAGTGCAGCGTCCCGGTCCTGGTCAAGGGCGTCCTCGCCGCCGAGGACGCGGAGCTGGCGCTCGAGCACGGCGCCGCCGGGGTCGTCGTCTCCAACCACGGCGGCCGCCAGCTCGACCGCTCGCTCGCCACCGCCGAGGCGCTGCCGGAGATCGCCGACGCGGTCGGCGGCCGCGGCACGCTGCTGGTCGACGGCGGCATCCGCCGCGGCGTCGACATCGCCACCGCGCTCGCCCTCGGAGCCGACGCGGTCATGGTCGGCCGACCGGCCCTCTGGGGCCTCGCGGCCGCCGGCGCCGAGGGCGTCGCCCGGGTCCTCGAGCTGCTCCGCGAGGAGCTGGAGCTGACGCTCGCGCTCTGCGGCTGCACGGCTCCGTCACAACTGACACGAGCCCACCTGCGAAGGGCTCCCGCCGCGTCCGTATATTCGGTCTGAGTGACCGCTAAACGCACTGTCTAGATGGCGCAGCGAATCCCCAGAGACGAATCGCTGAGCCGCGTTCACGGAGTCGGGGCGCTCTTCTCCGCCGCCTACGGGAACGTCGGCTCCTCGATCTACTACGCCCTCGGCGTCACCGCCGCCTTCGCGCTCGGGCTGACCCCGGTCGCCTTCGTCGTCTCCGGCCTGATCTTCGCCGCCACCGCCGCCACCTACGCCGAGGCGACGGTGATGTACCCGGAGGCCGGCGGCTCCTCCAGCTTCGCCCGCCACGCCTTCAACGAGATGGTCAGCTTCATCGCCGCCTGGGGGCAGATGCTCAACTACACGATCACGGTCGCGATCTCGGCCTTCTTCGTGCCCCATTACCTGGCGGTCTTCTGGCCCTGGCTCGGCGACAGCCCCGGCGACATCATCGGCGGCGCCGTCCTCATCGCCGCCCTCGCCCTGATCAACATCCGCGGCACCGAGGAGTCGGCGAAACTCAACCTCGTCCTCGCCGTTGCCGACCTCGCGACCCAGGTCGTCCTCGTCGGGATCGGCATCGTCCTCGTCCTCAGCCCCACGATCCTGGTCGACAACGTCCACCTCGGCGTCGCCCCGACCTGGAGCGACTTCGCGCTCGGGATCGCGGTCGGGATGATCGCCTACACCGGGATCGAGACGATCTCCAACATGGCCGAGGAGGCCAAAGACGCGGCCCGCACGATCCCCCGCAGCGTCGGCCTCGTCGTCATCGCCGTGCTTGGGCTCTACCTGCTGATCCCGATCGTCGCCCTCTCGGCGATGCCGGTGGTGCAGGACTCCGCCGGCCACTACGCGACCGCGCTCGGCAGCAAGTTCGCCGACGACCCGATCCTCGGCATCGTCGAGAACCTCGGCCTCTCGCACACCCCGACCGAAGTCCTGCGCTACTACGTCGGCGTCCTCGCGGCGGTGATCCTGCTGATCGCGACCAACGCGGGGCTGATCGGCGTCTCCCGCCTCACCTATTCGATGGGGCAGCACCGCCAGTTGCCGGAGGGGTTGCGCCAGGTCCACCCGAAGTACCGCACCCCCTACATCGCGATCCTCATCTTCAGCGTGATCGCGATCATCACCCTGCTGCCGGGGCAGACCGACTTCCTGGCGACGATGTACTCGTTCGGGGCGATGCTCTCGTTCACGATCGCCCACGTCGCGGTGATCCAGCTGCGGCGCAAGGAGCCCGACCGCGAGCGCACCTGGAAGCCGCCGGGGAACATCCGCGCCTTCGGCTTCGAGCTGCCGCTGACGGCCGTCCTCGGCGGCCTCGGCACCTTCGCCGCCTGGATCGTTGTCATGGCTCTGAACCCGCGGACGCTTGTCGTCGGCACCGGTTGGATGGTCCTCGGGATCGGTGTCTACGTCCTCTACCGCCGCAACCAGAAGCTGCCGCTGACCCAGACCGTGAAGGTGGTGCTGCCGGAGCCGCTCGGGGTCGAGGAGGTCGAGTACCGAAGCGTCCTCGTCGCCTTCGAGGACGATGAAGAATTCTCGCCGGAGATGGTCGCGACCGCGGTCAAGCTCGCCGGCAAGAAGCGCCGCGGCATCCACGTCCACTCGATGATGACGGTGCCGACCAACCTGCCGCTGAACGCGGAGATGCCCGAACGCGAGACCGAAGCGCAGCGGCGGATCGAGGAGGCGAAGCTGATCGGCGGCCAGCGGGTGACCGGCCACGTGGCGCGGGTGCGGCCGGGCCAGGCGGGCTACTCGGTCTCCGAGGAGGCGGCCGAGATCAAGGCGGCGGCGATCGTCGTCGGGCTGCGCTACCGCAACGGCGTGCCGCTCTACGACAAGACCCTGCAGACGATCCTCGGCGAGCGGCCCTGCCGGGTGATCGTCGTCTCCGACCCGAGCGAAAAGCCGCCGGCGATCCCGGGTGCGGCGCTGGCCGAGGCGACGCCGTGAACAGCCGCCGGGTCTACAGCGGCGCCGTCCGCGCCTTCTCCCTCACCTTCATCGCGGTCGGGCTGGCGGTCCTGGCCGTCACCCTGGCGAACGGCGGCGGCCCGGCTTCGGTCGGGTTTCTGCTCGGACTGGCTTTTGTCGGCATCGGCATCGGCCGCCTCTGGGCGGGGGCGAGGATGAGCGATGGCCGCGAGTAACGGCGACCCGCGGCCGCGGCGGCCGGAGGAGCCGCGGGCCGACCCGATCGTCAAGCGCGGGCTCGGCGTCCCCTGGCTCTTCGCCGCCGCCTACTCGGCGGTCGGCTTCTCGATCTACTTCGCCCTCGGGGTCGTCGCCGACCGCGGCCTTGGGCTGACGCCGCTGATCTTCCTCGCCGCCGGCCTGCTCTTCGGCCTCACCACGCTCACCTACGTCGAGGGCGGGGCGATGTTCCGCGAGCGCGGCGGCTCCTCGACCTTCGCCCGCCACGCCTTCAACGAGCTCGTCGCCTTCATCGCCGGCTGGGCGATCCTGATCGACTACCTGATCGTCATCGCCCTGGCGGCGATCTCGGTGCCGCACTACCTCGAGCCGCTCTCCGGCGACTTCGCCGACCCCGGCTGGGAGATCGGGATTGCTGCGGGCGTGATCGTCCTCGTCTGCGTCCTCAACATCCTCAACGTCACCGGCCGCGAGCGGCAGGCCTCGCTGGTCTTCCTCGCCCTCGCCGACCTCGGCCTGCAGCTGGCGGTGATCGTGGTCGGGGCGCTGGTCGTGATGCACCCCGACCGCCTCACCGAACACGTCCACCTCTTCACCGAGCCGAGCTTCAAGGACATCGTCTACGCGGCGGTGGTGGCGATGCTCGCCTACGCCGGGATCGAGGCCGCCTCCGACCTGGCGCCGGACATCGACGTCAGCCGCGACGACCTCCGGCGGGTTGCCTCGATCGGCGCGATCGGGGTGCCGCTGGTCTACGCGCTGATGGCGGCGGTGGCGCTGATGGCGGTGCCGGTGGTCGGCGGCCCGGCCGGACCGCACACCGCGCTCGGCGGCGAGTTCGTCGAGGAGCCGGTGCTCGGCGTCGTCTCCCAGTACCACCCGGCCTGGGTCGCCGACTCGATGCGCTGGCTGGTGATGGCGATCGCCACGCCGGTGCTGGTCTGGGCGGCCAGCACCTCGATGCTCGGCGTCTCCCGCCACATCTACACGCTGGCGATTAACCGCCAGATCCCGAGCTGGCTCGGCAAACTCGACCGCCGCAACGCGACGCCTTACGTGGCGATCGTGATCAGCGGCGTCATCGCGATCGGCCTCGTCGTCCCGACCAACGTCAAGCTGCTGGCCAGCATCTACGCCTTCGGGGCGACGCTGGCGATCACGATCGCCCACCTCTCGATCATCCGCATGCGGGTCAAGGACCCCGACCGGCGGCGCCCGTTCCGGATCCCCTACGGCTTCCACTGGGGGGTGGCGACGGTGCCGGCGCCGGCGGTCGTCGCCGCCGTGCTCAGCGGCCTCGCCTTCCTCAGCGTCCTCGCCTACCACTCGACCGCGCGCTGGGTCGGGCTCGGCTGGATGGCCTTCGGGCTCACCTTCTACGTCGTCTACCGCAAGGTCTTCGAGGGGACGACGCTGACCAAGCGGGTCTCGGTCACCGAGCGGGCGCTGACCAAGCAGGTGCCGGAGATCGAATTCAGCAACATCCTCGTCCCTGTCTTCGGAACCAGGTTCGACGACGACATCGTCGCCACCGCGGGGCGGCTGGCGGCGGCCGACGCTGATGGCGACCGCGACGACGGGACCTCGCGGCTCGACGTCGTCTACGTGATCGAGGTGCCGCTGACCCTGCCGCTCGACGCGAAGCTGCCGAAGGAGCGCGAGGAGAAGGCGCGGCGGGCGCTGGAGCGGGCGCGCGAGGTGGGGGAGGAGTACGAGGACGTCGAGGTGCGGACCGACGTGATCCGCGCCCGCAAGGTCGGCGCCGGGATCCTCGAGGCGGCCCGCCGCGGCAACGCCGAAGCGATCGTGATCGGCGGCGAGGCGCCGACCAAGATCCGCGGCGGCGGCGTCCTCGGCGGCATCGCCGCCGCCAGGCCGGCCGAGATCGGGGCGGCGACCGAGTACGTGCTGAAGAAAGCCCCCTGCCGGGTCCTGCTCACCGCTCCCCCGGAACCGGGCTAGCCCTAGTATCCCGGCAATGTTCGTTCTGATCGTCGGCTGTGGCCGCGTCGGCTCCTCGGTGGCGCGGGCGATGCTCCGCGAGGGCCACTCCGTCTCCTGCCTCGACGAGGACCCGGAGTCCCACGCCCGGCTCGAGGTCGGGCTGGAGAAAAGCTGGGAGGACCTCGGCGGCCAGTTCACGGTCGGCGCCGGGCTCGAGACCGAGGCGCTGGAGGCCGCCGGGATCGCCGACGCTGACGTCTTCATCGCCTCCACCGACGGCGACAACACCAACATCGTCATCGCCCAGATCGCCCAGCGCCGCTACGAAGTGCCGACGGTGATCGCGCGGGTGCTCGACCCGTTGCGGGCCGAGTGGTACCAGCGCCAGGGGCTGAACACGGTCTGCCCGACCCGGGTCGCGATCGACATGCTGGAGAGCGCGGTGCGCGATGCCGCCGCCCGCGGCGAAGCGTCCGACGACACCGCCGCGACGGTCTGAGGGGTGAGGTAGAGCGTGTACATCATCATCGTCGGCGCGGGCAAGGTCGGGTGGAACCTGGCGCGGGAGCTGCTCGACAAGGAGCACGAGGTGACGCTGATCGAGTCAGACCGGCGTCGCTACCTGACCGTTGAGCAGGAGCTCGAGCACAACGTCACCTACGGCGACGCCTC
>DASTGL010000291.1:0-2242 GCA_035719145.1 Solirubrobacterales bacterium | reverse complement strand
AGCGAGATCTCGGGGTGGCGGGCGAGCAGCGAGCGCACGTCGTTGGCCGGCAGCGCCAGCAGCTCGCCCTCGGTCAGGGCCTCGGCGCTGGCCGAGCGCTGGTCGCCGTCGAGCATCGCCAGCTCGCCGAAGATCTCGCCGGGGCCGAGGGTGGCGAGGGTGATCGCGCGCCCGTCGGAGTGTTCGCGGGTGACCCGGAAGCTGCCCTCCTTGACGATGTAGCAGGCGTCGGAGTCGTCGCCCTCGTGGAAGACGCGGGTCCCGGCCGGAAAGCTCCGCGGCACGGCGACGTGCGAGAAGCGCTCAAGCTCCCCCTCCTCCAGGTCGGCGAAGAGCGTCACGCTCTTCAGCAGCTCGACCGCGCTCTGATCGGTCTCAGGCACTGCACCGATTATGGCAATGGTCTGGCCGGACGGCCAATTCGCCGCTCATCGACGCCTGAGCCACTCGGCCAAAAGGGGATCGAGCAGATAGGGCTTGCCGTCATCGTCCCGCTGAACATGGCGCTGATCGGCCAAGAGCCGATCGAGGGCTTGCCCCAGGGTCGACCGCGCAATGCGGTGCTCGCCGGCCACGGTGCTGCCGGTCGGAGCCTGGCCATCGCTCAGTGCCATCAGGACCACCCGTTCGTTCCGGTCGAAGCCGTCCCACAACGCTTGAAGCGCGTCGGCGGTCTCGGTCAGGGCCAGATCGACGGCTGCTGCTGCTGGGTGCTCCACGTCATTTTTGCGGTCGAGAACCTCGTAGAGATGATGGGCAAGCAGGATCGTGCGCTGTGGGTGCCCTCCGGTGAAAGCAAGGAGCTGGTCGACGGCGGCGTCGGTATCCAGCAGGCCATCGGCTCCGAGCAAGGCCTCGATGTCGTTCGCCGCTTCGTCGAGTGGCAAGGTCGACAGCTCAAGCGGCCGGGCCTGACCATAGAAAGGCCGCTCGTACTCCGAAAACAAGGCTCGCATCAACGACGGCTGGCTTCCTGCAAATACATAAGCAGCAGCTTGACCGTGGTGCTGAATCACCGAGCGGAACAGCCCGTCGAGATCGTCGTCCGCCACCAAGAGGTCTTGGAACTCGTCAAAGCAGATCACCGTAAGTTCGCCGTCCCGCTCAAACAAGACGCGCGGGACGTCGAGGAGCTGGAGAAGCGCGGCGCGAGCCTCATCGGCTGCCAGGCGCGGTGCCTGGGGCGCCACGGTGAAACCCACACCGGCGACGGCAGCCGTCACACCGAGGCGGGATGCCCAACGGCTGACGATGCGACCCGGCTCGGCCGGTAGCTCGCGGTATGCATGAGCGAGACGTACCGATACGTCCCCCACCGTCGAGACCTTGGAGAAATCGACCCGGACGGCGCGATGGCCGACGTGGCGCATAGCCGCGACATGAGCTTCGAGGAGGCTGCTCTTGCCGAAACGACGCGGAGCAGCAAGGCGAATTGCTACCCGATTAGCCGCCGCCGTCTGCAGCGCTTCGAGCTCGGTACCACGGTCGATGAGGTTGGCAGGCGCTATGGGGCCCTGGTAGCTGAACGGATTCACCGGACGAAGTGTACGGGAATCCCGGACATGGATGTACGGGATTCCCGTACAGGCTCAGGCCGTGGCGGTGAGTTTGCGGGGGCCGCGGCTGAAGCCGGCGCCGACCAGGGCGTCCTCGTGGCCGGAGCCGATGATCGCCTCGCCGTCGAGCTTCTCGACCGCCAGTTTCGGCAGATGGCCGTCGCTGACAGCGTCGGCCAGGGCACGCATCGCCTCCTCCAGCTCCTCGCCCTCGACGCTCTGCAGGCGCAGGAGGCCGCGGCCGCCGCGCTCGACGAAGACGACCGGCTCGCCGTCGCGGAGGAGGAGGTGGGCGCCGGGGGTGCGGCCGGGGCGCCGGCCGCTCTCCGCTTTCGGCCAGGGCAGCGAGGCGCCGTAGGGGTTGGCGGGGTCGGTGGCGGCGAGGACGAGGTAGGAGCCGTCGCGTTCGGGCAGCGAGCGCAGGCGCTCGACCGCGCCGGGGAGGGCGAACTGGGCGCCGCCGAGGCCCTCGACGAAGTAGCCGCGGCGGGCGGTGCCGAGCAGCTCGAGGTTGCCGAGCTCCCCGTAGAGGGTGGAGAAGCCGCCGGGAATCCCCTCGGCGAGGACGGTCTCGCGGGTGACGATCCCGTAGCGCTCGAGCATCAGCTCGGCCTGGGCGCGCAGCTTGGCGCCGGGGCCGGGGGCGTTGGCGAACAGCGGCGCGGTCAGCGACCAGCGGCCCTGGA
>DASTGL010000290.1:0-2510 GCA_035719145.1 Solirubrobacterales bacterium | reverse complement strand
TCTTGGCCGCGGCGCTGCTGGTCACCTTCTGCATCTGCTCGGTGATCTTCTGGGCGGTGCCGAAAGGGCACATGCCCTGGCGGGCGGTCTGGCCGGGAGCCCTCTTCGTCACCCTCGGCGCCGGCTTCGCCAACTGGCTGTTCCCGATTTATCTCTCCAACGTGTCCAGTCTCTCGCGGTTCGGCTCGACCCTCGGATTCGTCCTCATCGCCCTGCTCTGGTTCTACGTGCTCAGCCTGGCGCTGATGGTCGGCGCGGTGATCAACTCGCTGCGCTTCGAGCTGCACGACACGGGCGAGCTGCCTTATACGCCGCGTCCCTGCGGCTGCGACGAGACCGCTGGAGATCCGGCCAGTCAACGGATCCCTTCCAACACTTAATAAAAACTGTCGTATCCTTTTGTGCGGGGAATCACTTGCGGCTGGACTCCGGGTCCAGCCGCTGGTTAGGGTGGGACAATCCGCATTGATGCAAAAACATCGGAGTTTTGAAGTGGGCGCCAGCGCTGTAGAAGCGACCAGCGTTCCCGATCTCGGCGGCGCCGACCAGCGGCGGCGGATCGTCGACGCGATGATCGACAGCTGCGCCGAGAAGACCTACGCGGCGACCACGATCACCGACATCGTCGCCCGCGCGCACATCTCCCGCACCACCTTCTACAAGCAGTTCGACGACAAGCGCGCCTGCTTCGACGCGGCGATCGTCGACTGCATCGCGCAGCTGCAGGCAGTGGCCGCGGCCGCCCACAGCGGCGAGGACGAGCCCGCGGACGCGGTGCGCAAGTCGACCACCGCGGTGATCGAGGCTCTGGCGAAGCGCCCGGGCTTGGCGCAGCTCCTCACCGGCGACGCGATCGCCGTCGACCCCCGGGTGATCGAGTGCTACCGCAAGGCGACGATCCCGGCGCTGGAAGCGATCTGGGCGCGGCACGAAGGCTCGGCGCAGAAGCACAGCGATCCCCGCCTCGCCTTCGGCAAGGCCCAGGTCCTGATCCTCAACGAGATCGCGAGCGGCAGGGCCGATCGGCTGCCGGCGCTCCTGCCCGAGATCGTCTACCTCGCGGTCAGTCCCTTCGGCGGCCACGAAGCGGCGCTTTACCAAGCCCAGCTCGCAAGCGAGAGCGCCAGCGATGTCGGTGCCGGTGAGCGATAGTCCCGAGGACCTGCGGCGCTGGCGGCTGCCGCGCGGGCGCCACGGCCTGCCGCGGGAGCTGGTCGAGCGCTCCCAGCGCGAGCGCCTGCTGGCTGCCGTGGTCAAGGTGACCGCCGCCAAGGGCTACGAGTCGACGACCGTGGGCGACATCCTCGGCGAGGCCGGCGTCGGCCGCGAGAGCTTCTACGAACTCTTCGACGACAAGCTCGACTGCATGCTGAGGGCGCACAAACTGCTGATCGACGATCTCGAGGAGCAGGTGCGCGCGGCCTACATCGACGACGATCCCTGGCCGGAGCGGATGCGGAGGGCGGTGGCGGCAACGCTCGACTGGTTCGCGGCCGATCCCGATGCCGCCCGCTTCACCCTGGTCGAGCTCAGCACCGTCGGCCCCGCCTTCCGGCCGATCTTCCAGGCCGAGTACGCGCGGGCGATCGCCCTGCTCGAAGAGGGCCGCGGCGCCGACGCGCCCGAGCCCCAGCTCGACCGCGCCTACTCGCTGGCGGTGGGGACGATCCTGGCGCGGATCTACGAGGAGGTGGTGCTCGACCGGGCCGCCGAGCTGCCGCGCCTGCTGCCCGAGATGACCTACGAGCTGCTGGTCCCGTTCGTCGGCGAAGAGCAGGCGCGCGCGGCCGCCCGCGCCTAGTCCCGCTCGAGCTGGGAGGCCGCCTGGCGCAGCGCTTCCTGCAGCGGAGTGCTCGGGCGGCTGCCGAGCAGATCCATCCCCGAGGTGTCGCTGACCACGGTCTCGGTCGAGAGGCCCTCGATCAGCGGCTTCGCGATCTCGGCGTCGACCGGGGTGACGAGGCCGATCCAGAGCGAGGAGAGGCGCGGGGTGAGGACGGGGACGACGATCCGCAGCGGCCGGCGGCGGCCGAGCGCCTGGGCGAGCTCGTCGATCATGCCGCCGTACGTGGTCACGTCGGGACCGCCGATCTGGATCTCGCGGTCGACCGGCAGCTCGAGGTCCGAGGCGGCGGCGAGGCAGCCGACGACGTCGTCGATCGCGATCGGCTGGGTCCGGGTGGCGACCCAGCGCGGGGTCACCATCACCGGCAGGCGCCGGACGAGGTAGAAGACGGTCCGAAAAGACTCGCTGCCGGCGCCGAGGACCGCGGCGGCGCGGAAGTAGGAGACCGGAACCTCGCCTTCGCGCAGCGTTTCCGCAGTCGCGTGGCGGCTGTCCAGGTGCTTCGACCCCTCCCCCAGCCCGCCCAGGTAGACGATCCGCTTGACGCCGACCGCCGCCGCCGCGGCAGCGAAGTTCTCCGCCGCCCGATGGTCGCGCTCGGCAAAGTCCCCGTCCCCACCGCGCCCCATCGAGTGGACGAGGTAGTAGGCGACGTCGGCACCTT
>DASTGL010000289.1:0-6152 GCA_035719145.1 Solirubrobacterales bacterium | reverse complement strand
GAACTGCAGGCACAGGCGATCTTCGGCCACGACACCAGCGCCCGGCTCGGTGAGATCTCGACGCCGACCCTGATCGTCCACGGGACCGAGGACGGCGTCCTCCCCTACCCCAACGGCGAGACGATCGCCTCGCTGATGCCTGGCGCCCGCTTCGAGACCCTCGAGGACGTCGGTCACATGTTCTGGTGGGAGCAGCCCGAGCGCTCGGCCGAGCTGATCCGCGAGCACGCGCTCGCCGCCGGCCGCGCCTAGCCCGCGTCTTCGAATTCGCCCGGCACCGACGGGCGTTTTTCCGGCTTGCAGGCGCTCGGGTCGAGCTTGCCGTTCACCTTGAACACGTAGTCGGGCTCCGGCGAGGCTTTTTCGCTGTCGTTGACGACGAGCTTCATCGCCGGATCGCCTTTCACCCAGGCGTAGATCGGGAACTGGTACGGGTTAGGAGTGCCGGTGTTGTAAGGGCCGGTGTCCTGGGTGTACTGGCTCATCACCACGTATTCGTAGCCGCCTTCGTTGATCAAGCGGCGCAGCTGCGGACAGCTGGTCGGCAGGCGATTTGAGCCGTGCGGTCCTTTCACCCCGATGAACTCGACGCTGTTAGTCACGTCGTTGCCGTAGAAGCCGTACTGGCCGAAGATGATCTGGCTGGCGCCGATGATCCCGATCTTCTTGTCGCTCAGCTTCTGGGTGTATTCGTAGGCCTTCCAAGGACCCCCTTCGCCGAGGAACGGGCTCGGGTTGACGTAGTGCTGGTCGGCGTACTGCACCTGCTGGGCGCGCCCGAGCACGACCGCCAGCAGCACCACCCCGGCGGCGATCCCCGCCACCATCGCCCGGCTCATCCCGCGCCGGGTCCGTCCCAGCGAGAGGCCAGCCGGCGCCCAGACCAGCGCCAGGGTGAGGAAGACGGTGCCGAGGATGTAGCTGGTGAACCACCGCGGCGTGAACAGAACCGTGATCGCGTAGACCAGGGTGAGGAACATCAGCGTCAGCCAGGCGCGCCGGTCGGGCGCCCGCAGCGGCCGCGCGATCGGCAGCATCGTCATCGCCAGGACGAGCCCCGGCGTCAGGTACCTGGTGTTGGTGAAGAAGCCGGTCGGCGAGCCCTCCTGCCCGGCCGCGGTCAGCGGCGTGAAGACGTAGACGACCGCGGTCAGCAGCGAGGCGACCGCGATCACCCGCAGGATCTTGTTGCGCGAGCGCCAGGCGATGTAGACCGCGGCGGCGACGGCGCAGATCAGGATCAGCGGCCATAGCGGCCCGAAGGCGTTGTCGAGCTCGGGGAAGAACCAGCGCCGGTAGATCGTCGGGTCGGTTATGTAGTGCGCGACGGCAAAGCGCGGCCGCGGGTCGAGCGGCATCTGGTCGGGCATCGGCAGGTTGAGCGGCCCGAACTTGGTGATCGGGATCGGGTTGCCGCCGCTCTTGATCGCCGCCCGCAAGTACCAGTAGCCGCCGGTGATCAAGAGCGGCAGCCCCATCGCCCAGGTCGTCGTCCAGCGCCGGCCGCGGCCGCTGAAGAGGATCACGCCGAGGGCGATCGCGACAACCGGGACGAGGAAGGTCGTCTTCACCGAGGCGGCGAGGCCGGCGGCGATCCCGGCCAGCACCAGCGGCCCCTTGTCGAGCAGCGCCGCGCCGCGCTCAGGCGCATCCAACACCGCCCCCTCCGCCGGCGCCCGCCGCTGGTGGCCGTTGATCAGGAAGGCGACGAAGGCGAGCAGGAAGGCGAGGCCCATGATGTCGTTGCGCCCCTCCCCCGGCTGGGTTTCGATCATCACCCCGGAGTCGAGGACGATCGCCGCCGCGACCAGCGTCGCCGGCCCGACCTTGTAGGGGCGGCCGATACACCAGGCGGCCAGCAGGGCGATCGCCAGCCAGAAGAGGTTGATCAGCGGCGAGAGCCAGTCGCTCTTGAAGATGACGATGCCCGCCGCGTGGACCAGCTCCGAGCTCTGCGGGTAGAACCAGGCGGCAAGCCGCAGCGGGTCGGTGAAGTGGAGGTGGATGGTCGAGTGGGTCTGCGCCATGAAGGCCGCGAACGGCATGTGGTACCAGGTGGTGTCGCCGCCGAACATGCCGAAGTCGAGGCTCGACTGCGAGGGGAAGGTCCACTCGGCGACGACGAAGGATGCGACCCCGATCGCGATCAGCAGGGCGATCGTTTCCACCGGCGGCGCCGCCACCTGGCGGCCTTCGCTGCCGAGCGCCTTGGCGCGCCCGAGCCAGGCGGCGCCGAGGCCGACGCCGATGCACCCGAGCACCACCCAGCCGATCCGCAGCGCGCTCAGCGTGCCGAGGATCTCCAGGGTCACGACCAGCAGCGCGACCGCGATCGTCGCGTCGCCGAGCCGCGCCAGAGCGCCGGTGAATTCGGGCACGATCCAGCGCCGCAGCCAGTAGCCGCCGAGGCCGAGCGCCGCGACGATCCCGATCACGGCGAGGCAGCCGACTATGTAGGAGCCGAAGGACGGGGCCAATGCGCGCGGGATGCTATTCGGCGCGCCCGGCGGGCACCGCCGCGGTAGGCGCGGCTACGCCGCCGCGGCGGGGATGCTGCAGGCGACCCCGGTCCCTTTCAGACCGCAGTAACCGTTCGGCACCTTGTGCAGGTACTGCTGGTGGTAGTCCTCGGCGTAGTAGAAGGGCCCGGCGGGCTCGATCTCGGTAGTGACCGGGTCCTTGCCGGCGGCCCGCAGCGCCGCGTCGTAGGCGTCGCGGGCCATCTCCGCCGTCGCCTTCTGCGCGTCGTTGGTGAAGTAGATGCCGGAGCGGTACTGGGTGCCGACGTCGTTGCCCTGACGCATGCCCTGGGTCGGGTCGTGCTCCTCGAAAAACACCTTCAGCAGGTCCGCGTAGGAGACCTTCTGCGGGTCGAAGGCGACCAGCACCGCCTCGGCGTGGCCGGTCTTCGCCGAGCAGACCTCCTCGTAGGTCGGGTTCGGCGTGGTGCCGTTCTGGTAGCCGACCGCCGTCGTGTAGACGCCGTCGAGTTCCCAGAACAGGCGCTCCGCGCCCCAGAAGCAGCCGAGGGCGAAGTAGGCGACCTCGATCCCCTCCGGGAACGGCGGCTCCAGCGGCGTGCCGAGGACCGCGTGCGTCTTCGGCACGTCGAAGCCCCGCTCGCTCCGCCCCGGCAGCGCCTCGTCCGCAGCGACCATCTTCGTCTTCTCCGGCTGCATCATCTCCATCAGCTTTCCAAGTCTGTTCATGTGCTCCCTCCGTTTCCTCTTACGGGAAACGTTACGCCCCAGATCTAACCGGCCGATTAACGAGATACCGTGCGCGCATGGGCTGTCTCGTCGTCTTGCTCGCCTTTCTCTCGCCGCGGCTGGCGCTGTTCGCGATCTTCCTCTTCTCTGATCTCCTGAGCCGTGCCTTCGATAGCTGGTTCGTCCCCTTCCTCGGCTTCTTCCTCTTGCCCTGGACGACGCTGGCCTACGCGGTGATGTGGGCGAGCTCGGACCGCGTCTACGGCTTCGAGTGGTTCATCGTCATCCTCGCCTTCGCGATCGACATGGGCTCCTACGCTCGCGGCAGCCGCGAGCGCCGGCGCGCCTGACCGAGCTCCGGGCGGAGCCGGCTCAGTCGGCGGTCGGGTAGGCGACCCGGATGTGGCGCTTGGAGAGGACCACGAACGGCAGCTCGGAGACGGTGCCGTCGGCGAGCGAAGTCACTTTGGCGTTGGTCAGCGGCACGAACTCGAATTCGCCCCGGTTGAGCGAGTCCGAGAAGCGGCTCTGGTAGCCGGCCGGCGGCAGGGTCAGGTCCCCTTCGATGAGCTGCCGATCGGTTTCGAATACAGCGCGCTCGACCCGGCGACGCCTCTCGGTCGCCTCACCAGCCTGGTTTTGCAGCAAGTCCTCCATCGCTCTTTAGGGGGTTTTCGACCGCAGAGGGGGAGAACTTGAAGGCTCCGAGAGCTTGGGCAGAGGTGAGCACCCTCAATCCCTCCATCCGAATGGCCATTATTATGGTCATATGGCCAAAACCGTGACCGCGACCGCCGCCAAGGCAAATCTCCTGCGCCTGCTCGACGAGACGGCAGCCGGCGAGGTAATCGAGATCACCCGCCACGGCCGACCGGTAGCGCGGCTCGTCCCTCCCAGCGGCGGGCATGCCCTCATGGGGTTGTTCGAGAAACGGGCGCGAACGGCGGTCGACGAGGAGGCGCTTCTCAACACCGAAGAGATGTGGGATCTCGACTAGGTGGGGGCCCTCCTGCTCGACACCCACGTCGTCCATTGGTGGTCGGCGGAACCAGAGCGAATCAGCCGCCCGGCGCGCAGCGCCCTGAAGCGGGCCGACGATCTTCTCATCGCCGCCATCTCCTGGTACGAGCTGGCTTGGCTGGCCGAGCGTCAACGCATCGCCGTCGACGTCCCGATCCGCTCCTGGCTGGAGGGCCTCGGCGCCCACCTGCGGACCGTCGGCATCACCCCGGCGATTGCCAGCAGCGCAGCTGGTCTGCCGACCTCGTTCCCCCGCGACCCCGCGGACAGGATCATTTACGCCACCGCGATCGAGCACGGGGTCGAGCTGGTGACGAAAGACCAGTCCATCACCGAGCACGACGGGCCCCGCTCGGTGGTCGTCTGGTAATCGTCGCGTCTGCTGATCAGACGACGGTCCCTCCGCCGCTAAGCATCCTGCCCCACATCTTCCGAGGGCGCTCTACTGATGCTTTCCGTGGTGGGTGCGCATAGGCTCTCCTCGACGGGTTGAACCTGCGGCACAAAGGGAGCGACGATGCGAGGCAGCGGTTGGAAGCACCTGCTGACGGAATTCTGGGCATTCATCGCAGTGGCGGTGATCGCCTTCGTGGCGGGGTGGCTGATCGGCGACCTCGGCAGCTCGACCAAGACCGAAACCGTCCACATCGCCGCCTCTCCGAGCGAAGGCGAAGAAGCCGGAGCCGAAGAAGCCGAAACGACGGAACCGGCCGAAGGCGGGGAAACCGAACCGCAGGGCGCAGGCAGCCCCGGCGCCCAGGTCTTCACCGGCACCGGCTGCGGCTCCTGCCACACCCTGTCGGCCGCCGGTTCCACGGGTGAAGTCGGCCCGAACCTGAACGAATTCCTCGCCCCCGACGACGACACGCAGGGGGTCGAAGTGATGATCGTCGAACCGAACTCCGAGCTCGCCGAAGGCTACCCCCCGAACGTCATGCCCCAGGACTACGGCCAGACGCTCTCTGGCACGGAAGTCCACCAGCTCGCCGAATACCTGGTCGAAAGCACCCCCGCCAAGCCCTGAGGCAATAGTCTCGGCCGGAACGGGTTCCAGTCGGGAGGAGAAATGATGCGGGCGTCTGCTGTGGGCTTCAAACGAGTGCGGGTTTGGGGGATTCTGATGGGGTTGGCGGCAGCGCTGCTTCTGCCGGCCTCTGGCGCGGTCGCCGACGAACCGCCGGAAGACACCCCGCCCGCGGTCGCCGGCGGCGCGGTGACGCCGAGCACCCTCTCCTACGAAGGCGGCAACGTGCAGATCCAGGCCGAAATCGTCGACGATGTCGGCCTGCAGAACGTCTCCGCCCAGATCTACGGGTCCGACGGCTCCTTCCAGTCGTTCCAGCTCTTCGAGGGCTACAAAGACAACTACTTCGGCACCTTCGAAGCGCCCGAAAACCCCTCCGACTCGACCATCTCCTACGAAGTCGAAATCCAGGCCTACGACACCAACAACGCCTTCACCGCCAGCACGATCGGCAGCGTCCAGGTCGAAGGCCGGCCCCAGTTCGACGAAGCCCCCTACGTCTCCTACACCGAAATGTATCCGTCGGTCCTGCCCGCCGAAGGCGGCCCGGTGACGATCCGCGCCGAGGCCGGCGACAACCGCGCCCTCTCCGGCATCTACGCCGCGGTCACCGGCCCGGGCGGAACCTCGTTCGAAGTCCCGATGTACGCGCTCGACTTCAACCACTTCGAAGGCACCTTCAACGCCCCGGCCAACACCGGTTCGCTGGCCGCCGAATACGTGGTCGAAGTCGTCGTCCAGGACGACATCGGGCAGGAGTCGCGGTCAAGCGCCGGGATCGTCACCGTCGAAGCTCCGCCGCCGCCCCCGCCGCCTCCGGCCGAAGAACCGTGGCGCCCGGGCACCGGTCCCTGCAAGCAGACTCACAAGAACCAGCACGGCTGCGAAAAGGCCCGCGA
>DASTGL010000288.1:0-4246 GCA_035719145.1 Solirubrobacterales bacterium | reverse complement strand
GACGCTGATTGACTGACGTGTCGAGTTAGTTACCGAGGAGGTAACCAACTCGACACTGCCATCGGGTCAGCTCGACGCGCCCTCGGGCGCGGCGGCCTCGACCTCGATCCGGGGGAGGATTCGCTCGAGCCAGTCCGGGATCCACCAGTTTTTCTCGCCGAGCAGCTGCATCACCGCGGGGACGAGGACCATGCGGACGAGGGTGGCGTCGAGGAAGATCGCCGCGGCGAGACCGATCCCGAAGAGCTTGAGGAAGACTTCGGGGGAGGCGACGAAGGCGAGGAAGACGACGACCATGATCGCCGCCGCCGCGGTGATCACCCGGGCGGTTTTCGCCAGGCCGTCGGCGACGGCGCGGCTGGTGTTGCCGTCTTTCAGGTACTCCTCGCGGATCCGCGAGATCAGGAAGACCTCGTAGTCCATCGAGAGCCCGAAGAGGATCGCGAACATCATCACCGGCATGAACGGGGCGATCGGGACTTCGTGGTCGATCCCGATCAGTTCGCCGACGGCACCGCCCTGCGCCACCAGCGTCATCACCCCGTAGGCGGCACTGACCGAGAGCAGGTTCATCACCCCGGCCTTCAGCGAGATCAGCGGTGAGTGGAAGGCCATCAGCAGGAGCAGGAAGGAGAGGCCGACGACGCCGATGATGAAGATCGGCATGCGGCCGGTGATGTATTCGCTCTGGTCCTCGAGGGCGGCGTTGACGCCGCCGACCAGCGCCGTCGTGCCGCTGCCCTTGAAGGTCTGCGGGATCACGTCGTCGCGCAGCCGTTCGACCAGTTCGGAGGTCGCCTCGTCCTGGGGCGAGGTGGTCGGGATCACGGTGAGGATCGCCGCGGTGCCGTCTTCGTTGAATTTCGCCGGCGCCACGTAGGCGACCCCGGGGTCTTCGTCCAGCGCCGTCGTCAGCGATTTGACGTCGCCTTTGGCTTCCCCGTTGGGAAGTTCGGCGACGACCACCAGCGGCCCGTTGGCGCCGGGCCCGAAGCCTTCGCTGATCAGGTCGTAGGCTTCGCGCGTCATCGTCCCCTTCTTGTCGTTGCCGGCGTCGGGGAAGCCGAGGCGCATGCCGAGCGCGGGCGCCGCCAGCGCCAGCAGGATCGCCGTGGCGACGACGACCGCCGGCCAGGGCCGCCGCTGCACCCAGTGGCTCCAGCGGGCGGCGGGGGAGTGGCCGTCTTCTTCGGGCCGGTCGAGGCGCCGCCCGAGGATCGGGATCCGCAGTTTGTCGACTTTCGGCCCGAGCATGCCGAGCAATGCCGGCAGCAGCGTGATCGAGGCGAGCATCACCACCAGCACCGCCAGCGAAGCCGAGATCGCCACCCCGTACATGTAGGGGAGGGCGGTGAGGAAGAGGCCGAGGATCGCGATCACCACGGTCGAGCCGGCGATCAGGACGCTGCGCCCGGCGGTGGTCACCGCCTCGACGACGGCGTCGTGGCGGTCCTTGCCCGCCTTCAGCGCGGTGCGGAAGCGAGTCAGGACCAGCAGCGCGTAGTCGATCCCGACGCCGATCCCGATCAGGCCGGAGACGGCGGTCGTCCAGTTGGGGACGTCGATCACGTTGGCGAGGAGGACGATCAGGCCGCCGGAGGAGATGCCGAGCCCGATCAGCGCGATCGCCAGCGGCAGGCCGGCGGCGACCAGCGAGCCGAAGGCGATCAGCAGCACGATCGCCGCCGCGAGGAAGCCGATCCCCTCGGGGCTGGTCGATTCCTGGGCGAGGTAGATCGGTTCGCCCCCGAGCTTGATCTCGAGGCCGCCGCCGCTGTTGCCTTCGGCGGCGTCGATCAGCGCTTCGCCCTGCTCCTTCTTGACCTCCCAACCGGGCACGTTCAGCGGCAGCGTCGTCGTCGCCACCTTGCCGTCTTCGGAGACCCGGATCGGCGCCGGCTTGCCGACGTGCTCGACTTCTTCGGCTTCGCCGAAGAAGTCGCTCATCTGCTTCTTGGCGGCGGCGCTGTCTGCCCCCCGCGGGTCCTTCCAGACGACGTAGATTTCCTGCCCCGAGTAGCCGCCGAACTCGCGCTTGGTCAGATCGCTCGCCGCCTTCGACTCCGAGCCCGGCGTGTTGTAGTCGGCGTGGTACTCGCCCTTGAAGGCGGAGCCGAGCGCGATGATCGCGACCGCGGCGACGATCCAGAGCAGGACCATGAGCTTGCGGCGGCGGTAGGTGAAGTCAGCGAGGCGGGCGAGACGACGGGTCATGCGGCGATTCCCCCTTGTGAATATTCTTCACGTGCAGAAAGGTTTACGACGTGAACGATTCATACCACAAATGAGCAGGTAGGCTCCCGCCCGTGACCACCGATCCGCTCAACGGCGACAGAGCGCCGCAGACGCTTGCTTTCCTGCTCTCGCAGGTCGGCATCCACGCCTCTCGGCGCTTCGCCGAGCGGATCGCCGAGGTCGACCTCAACCCGCCGCTCTTCCGCGTCCTCAACCTCGTCGCGGCGGCCGAGGGCGAATCCCAGCAGGCGATCGGCGCGGCGATCGAAATCCCGGCCAGCCGCATGGTCGCCCTGGTCGACGAGCTCGAGCAGCGCGGCCTGGTCGAGCGCCGTCCCAAGCCCGAAGACCGCCGCGTCCGCGCCCTCTTCCTCACCGCGAAAGGCAAGCGCTGCCTGGAGCGCGGCCGCAGGATCGCCAAGCAGCACGAGGACGAGCTGACCGAGGGGATGAGCGCCACCGACCGCAAGCTCCTGATCTCGATGCTCCAGCAGATCGTCGACCAGCAGGCGCTCGGCAAGGGCGTCCACCCGGGTCTGAGCGAGAAGGACCCGGCGAAGTAGTGCGCAGCGACCCGCAGCGCCTCAGCTTCGAGATCGAAGCCCGCGACGGCAGCGCCCGCGCGGGCGTCATCCAGACCGCGCACGGCCCGGTCGAGACCCCGGCCTTCATCCCGCTGGCGACGAAGGGGACGGTGCGGGGGCTGGAGTCGGCGGAGGTCGCCGAGCTCGGCTACCAGTTGATCCTCGGCAACACCTACCACCTGTTCGTCTCGCCGGGGCCGGAGCGGATCGCCGCCGCCGGCGGCCTGCACGGGTTCATGAACTGGACCCAGGCGATCATCACCGACTCCGGCGGCTTCCAGGTCTTCTCGCTCGCCCACGGCGGCGTCGCCAACGAGGTCAAGGGCAGCGGCCGTTCCGGCGACCACGGCTCCGAGGTCGAGATCACCGAGGAGGGCGCCCGCTTCCGCTCGCCGCGCGACGGCGCCGAGCTCTTCATCTCCCCGGAGGTTTCGATGAGCGTCCAGGCGCAGCTCGGCTCCGACATCGCCCTGGTCTTCGACGAGTGCACGCCCTTCCACGCCGACCGCAACTACACCGCCCGCTCGACCGAGCGCACCCACCGCTGGCTCGATCGCTGCCTCGCCTGGCACAACCGCGAGGGCCCCGAGCGGCAGGCGGTCTTCGGGATCGTCCAGGGCGGGACCCACGAGGACCTGCGGCGCGAGTCGGCGCAGGCGATCTCCGCGGCCGGCGTCGACGGGATCGCGATCGGCGGCACCCTCGGCCGCGACAAGGAGGAGATGGCCTCGGTCCTGGCGATGACCGCGCCGCTGCTGCCGGTCGAGGCGCCGAAGCACCTGCTGGGCATCGGCGAGGTCGACGACCTGCTGGGCGGCATCTCCCTCGGCCTCGACGTGTTCGACTGCGCCGTCCCGACCCGCCTCGCTCGCCACGGCGTCGCCCTGGCGCCGAGCCCGGAGACCCGCTGGCGCCTCAACATGCGCAAGGGCGGCTGGACCGGCAACCGCGAGCCGCTGGTCGAGGGCTGCCCCTGTCCCGCCTGCCAGCGCCACGACCGCGACTACATCAGCTACCTCTCCCGCGCCGAAGAGCTAACGGCAGTCCGCCTAATAGTCCTCCACAACCTCACCTACATGCGCGAGCTAACCACCCACGCTCGAACCGCCATCCAGAACGGCACCTTCGACTCTTATCGCGCTGCCGTGCTAGCTGGAAGTCCCCCCTGGACGGCCGGAGAAGGCGGTCGGGACACCCCCTGAACGGCTTGTACTTTTTGGGCGCCGACGATCGCGGAAGACAGCCCACGATCACCCAAAGAAGTTGAGAGAAGGGGGTGTCCCGACCGCCCTACCCCAACGCCCAACCCCCGCCCTTATTCCTTGTTGTTGTTCACCAGGTCTTTGAGTTCTTCGACGACCTTGTCGACGGTGTCCCCCGCCACGTGGCTGACCTTGACCCCGGCGGCCTTGTCGGTGGTGACGATC
>DASTGL010000287.1:0-2455 GCA_035719145.1 Solirubrobacterales bacterium | reverse complement strand
CGGAACTGCATCAAATTTTGGTTCTCAGACCACCAGAATTTGATGCAGTTCGGACCTAGCGCCGTTCCATCAGGCTGGAGACGACGGCCTCGTAGAAGCCGTCGCCCATCGCGCCCTCGGTGACGGTGACGTTGTCCCAGGCGGGGAGCGCGGCGCGCAGGCCTTCGTCGTTCTGCGGCCCGTTGGCGACGACGAAGAAGCGCCCGACGGCGGCGGCTACCTCCAGGTCCTCGACCGAATCGCCGACGGCGATGCAGTCGGCGGGGTCGTAGCCGCGGGCGCGGGCGTGGCCGGCTACCGCCGCCGCCTTGCTGACCTGCTTCGGGACCAGGTGGTAGGCGTGGGTGCGGCCCTCGACGGTCGGCATCGGCCGCCCGATGGCGCCGTTGTCGAGCAGGCGCAGGTCGTCGTCTCCGCGCTCGTGCAGTAGCGCGTTCGCCTCCTCGACGTCGACCTTGCCGCGGAAGAGGTGGGAGAGGACGCGCCCGTGGTGCCAGGGCGAGTGGTACTCGAGCCGGCCTTCGAAGTGCTCGAACAGCAGCTTCGGGATCCCGCGCTCCTCGATCTGCTCGTAGATCGTCCCGTCCTCGTTCGGCGCCATCGGCCCGGTCATCAGCGTCGTCTCGCCGTCGATCGCAAACGCGCAGCCGGCCTCGTAGATGTAGGAGGTCTGCCCCATCAGCCGCGCCGCCTCGTGCACCTGCGGCTCGCGGCGGCCGGACATGATCACGACCTCGGCGCCGACCCGGTGGCAGGCCTCCAGCGCCCGCGCCTGCGCCAGGCTGAAGCCGCCCTCGGCGTCGCGGAAGAGCGAGCTGCCCCGCCCGAGCAGGGTCCCGTCGAGGTCGGTATAGACGCAGGCGAGCGGCATCGGCGCGGTCGCTACCGTAGCGGGCGTGCGTTGGAGGCTGGCCGACCGGACCCTCGACCTGGCGCGGCCGCTGGCCGCCGGGATCGTCAACGTCACCGTCGACTCGATGTTCGAGGGCGCCCGCAGCGGCACCCCCGAGCAGGCGGTGCGCGACGGCCTAACCCTGGCGGAGGCGGGCTTCGAGATGCTCGACGTGGGCGCGGTGGCGGCCAAAGCCGGCCCGCCGGTGTCAGCGGAGGACGAGGCCGCAGCGCTGGTCCCGGCCGTGGAAGGCCTCGTCAGGCAATCGCGTGGTTCCTTTGTCGGGTCAGACACGACAAAGGAACCACGCGATGTGCCGGTGTCGGCCGATACGTTCTCGGTGGAGGTTGCGCGGCGGGCGCTGGGGGCTGGGGCGACCGTCGTCAACGACATCTCCGGTGGGTGCGAGGAGATGTTCGGGCTGGTCGCCGAGACCGGCGCCGGCTACGTCCTCATGCATATCGAGGGGCCGCCGCGGGTCGATCGCCCATGGCGCGAGTACGGCGACGTCGTCGACCACCTGCGCGCCTGGTTCGAGGGGAGAGTCGAGCTGGCCCGGGACCTTGGGGTGTCGGAGGAGCAGATCGCCATCGATCCCGGACTCGACTTCGACCTCAGCCCCGACCAGGACCTGGAGATCCTGCGGCGCCTCGGCGAGCTGCGGGCGCTCGGGTTGCCGCTCTACGTCAGCCTCTCGCGCAAGGACTTCATCGGCGCCGTCCTCGCAGGATCCTGGGAGGAGCGCCTGCCGGCGGCCGAACGAGAGTGGGGGACGGTCGCCGCGGTGACCCTCGCGGTCCGCGAGGGCGCCGACATCCTCCGCATCCACGACCACTCCTCGCTGCAGGCGATGCACGTCGCGGCCGAGATCTGCCGGCCGGTCGGGAGCGCCGCCTGATGGCGCGCGGCGGCTCTCTCCTCGCATCGGATTGGGCGATCGCGATAGACCCCGCGCGGCGGGATGGGCGGATCGTCGCCGAGTCCTCCGAAGAGGAGCGTCGCTCGCGCCCCGCGCCGCTGCCTATGGAGTTGCACCCGGGCCTCCGGGACGCGCTCGGCCGGGTCGGTATCGACTCGCTCTACACCCACCAGCTGCGCGCCTTCGAGCTGGCCGAGGACTCCAACCTCGTGATCACCAGCGGCACCGCCTCGGGCAAGAGCCTCGCCTTCAACCTGCCGGTCCTGAACTCGATCGCGGCCCGCCCGAAAGACCGCGCTCTCTACCTCTACCCGACCAAGGCGCTCGCTCAGGACCAGGCGCGCAAGCTCGCCCAGCTACGCCCGCCCGGCCTGCGCGAGGCGATTTACGACGGCGACACCCCGCGCGAGGAGCGCCCGGCGATCCGCCGCCGCTCCAACCTCGTCCTCACCAACCCGGACATGCTCCACGTCGCCCTGCTGCCGAACCACAAGAGCTGGGGTGACTTCCTCGCCAACCTCGAGTGGGTCGTCGTCGACGAGGCCCACACCTACCGCGGCGTCTTCGGCTCCCACGTCGCCAACGTGCTGCGGCGGCTGCGCCGCCTCGCCCGCGCCTACGGCCGCGAGCCGCGCTTCCTGCTC
>DASTGL010000286.1:0-3371 GCA_035719145.1 Solirubrobacterales bacterium | reverse complement strand
GGTGGGCGAGCCCGAGCATGCCGTTGTTGTGGCAGTAGAGGCCGGTGAGGAGGCTGGCGCGGCTGCCCGAGCAGGTCGGCGCGGCGCAGAAGGCCTCGCGGAACAGCACCCCCTGGTCCGCCAGCATCTGGATGTTCGGGGTGGGAACCTGGAAGCCGTAGGGCTGGACATAGCGACCGGTGTCGTGGGAGTGGATGTAGAGGATGTTCGGCGGCTCTTGCACGTCCCTTCAGACTATCGATCCGACCTTGTTTATTTGTTTGTTGATAGGGATAGTTAGGAAAGTAATCATGAACAGTGGCAAACCGAACAGCTCCTATCTCGTCTGCGCTACCCCCCGCAGCGGCAGCACCCTCGTCTGCCACGCGCTCGAGGAAACCGGCATCGCCGGCCGCCCCGAGGAGTACTTCGAGGCGCTGCGCCACAGCGGCCGCCCGCGCCGGCCGGAGGAGTACTTCCTCGGGGTCGAGGACCAGTCGATCCGCGACCACCTCGGCGAGCGCAGCGTCGGCAGCGACCCCCCGCCCCGCTCCCCCCTCTGGAGCCGGGCCGCCTACGACCGCTACCTCGAGTGGGCGTTCGAGACCGGGACCACGCCCAACGGCGTCTTCGGGGCGAAGCTGATGTGGGGCTACTTCGGCGAGTTCGTCTCGCTCCTGCGCAACATCCCCGCCTACCGCGACGTGCCGCTGGCCGAGCTCCTCCCCACCGTCTTCCCCGACCTCACCTTCGTCCGCATCGTCCGCGCCAACAAGGTGCGCCAGGCGGTCTCGCTGTGGAAGGCGGTGCAGACCGCGACCTGGCGCGAAGACAGCGCCGGCGCGGAAGTCGCCTCGATCGAAGGCAACGGCGCCGCCTACCAGAGCTTCATCGAGGAGCACCGCCCCCAGCTGCGCTTCCACTACCGGGCGATCGACCACCTGCTCGACCAGCTCCTCGTCGAAGAGGCTTCCTGGGACGCCTTCTTCGAGCACTGCGGGATCAAGCCCGTCCTCGTCCTCTATGAGAACTTCGCCGCCGACTACGAGACCAGCACCCACAACCTCCTGGAGCGCCTCGGCCTCTCCTGCCCCGAGGACTTCGAGTTCGAGCCCCGGATGAAGAAGCAATCGGACAAGGTCAACGACGACTGGACCAGGCGCTACAGCGAGCTGCGCTTGGGCCGTGACTTCGACCTCGACCCGGTGCGGGTTGAGGAAAATGCTCGACAGTCGGGCTCATAACCCGAAGGTCGCGGGTTCGAATCCCGCCCCCGCTATAGGACGAAAGCCTCGCATTTGCGGGGTTTTTGTTTGCGCAAGAGCGCAGACAAAAGATTGTAAAAATAGCCCTGGGGCAACGCCTGGGGCGTACGAGGCGCGTGAGACCTACGTGCCGAGCATGGCGAGGAGGCTGAGTCGAGGCGAAGGGATGCCGAGACCGCCCGGCGCTTTCAGATCGGTCATCAGACCTGCAAAAAGTTGTCCGGCAACCTCGACTCTCCGCGCCGCAAATGACGGGCGGAAACGGAGGTGCCAATCCAGGACGCGGCAGGGTGCGGCTGCTCGTCACCCTCGACCTGCCCGAGATGGTGCGCCGCCAGGCCGAGGCGTGGCAGCAGGAGGCGCTGACCGAACCCGCGCTGGGTCACCACACAGCTACTCAGTACCCTGACTTGTGTTGCAGGGGAAGATGGAAATGGGGCCTAGAAGCCGGTGTCTGCTCGTCTGGGGCCTGCTGCTCGGGCTCATCCTGCCCGCAACAGCCTCAGCGGCGACCTGGCAGCCGGCGCAGCTTTCCGGCCTGGCCGCGAAAAGCTACATCCTCAACGTCTCCTGCCCGTCGAGCTCGCTGTGTGTGGCCAGCGGGACCAACAACATGATCGCCTCCTCGACCGATCCGACCGGCGGCTCGGCCGCGTGGAACCCCGTCTTCGTCGGCGAAGGGCCCTGGCCGAACTCGAACACCTGGCCGGACCAGGAGATCTCCGGGCTGCAGATCCAGTCGATCTCCTGCCCCTCGACCCACCTCTGCGTGGCGGTGATGAACAAGGGCTTCGTCTACAGCACCACCAATCCCTCCGGGCCGGCTTCGGCCTGGAAATCGGTCGAGATCGGCGAACCGGGAGGCCGCAACGTTCACCTCGTCGGCGTCTCCTGCCCGACAACCACCCTCTGCGTTGCGGTCGCCGAAAGGCACGTGGGCGGCGGCACCGCCGGGGGCCTGAGCGATAACCACGCCAAGGTCCTCGTCTCGACGAACCCAACGGGGGACGCCTCGACCTGGCGCACCTTCGAACTGACCGAACCGTTCAACTTCGGCGCCATTTCCTGTCCTCGCGCGGACCTCTGCGTTGCGGTCGGCCAGGAAGGCGGGATCGCCTTCACCACCAAACCGCAGGGCGAAGCCGTCGACTGGCACGTCGTCGGCGCGCCCGCAGGCCCCGGCGGGATGCAGGCGATCGGCTGCGTTTCGACGGTCCTCTGCGTGGCAGGAAACAAATCGGGCAGCCTGATCACCAGTACCGCCCCGACGGGCGGGCTCGGAGGCTGGAAGGCATTTGGAGGTGGCGGTTCGGTCCAGATCACCGGGGTCTCCTGCCTATCCGCGTCGGAATGCGTGGCAACCGACAACAACGGCAGCGTCCTCACCTCGACCAATCCCACCGCCGGTAGCTCCGCCTGGAGCTACGTGAACCTGATCCGCTACGAACTTCCGCAGGGCGGCTCCGTCCAGGAGGGCAACGGCCTCTTCGGCGCTGCCTGCGCCTCGCGCACCCTCTGCGCCGTCACCGGCGCCCGTGGGCAGATCTTCACCAGCACCGACCCATTCGCCAACCCGCCCGCGCCGACCAAGGCGAAAGCGAAGAAGCGCGGGCCCAAGCGCCCGCGGGCGAAGATCGCGACCGTGAAACCGCCCAGCAACCGCGCCATCGAAGAGCATCGTGCGAAGGTGCTGGTCCGCTTCTTCGCCCGCGGCAGGACCGGCGGCTTCGTCTGCAAGTTCGACAAGCGGCCCTACCGGCGCTGCAGCTCCCCGAAGCGCTACCCGGTCAAGATCGGCAGGCACGTCTTCAAGGTGAGGGCAATCGGGGTGACCGGGCTCCGTGGCCCGGCGGCTTCGGCCGTAATCCGAATCATCAAGCCCTGCTCGTTCGGAGGGCATCAGTTCGCGGCGCGTCCCAAAACCTGCGGCTCCACGGTCGACAAATAGCCCCCATCTTGGGGGTGCGAAGCGCTTGTCCTCTGCTGTCAAGCCCGGTGGCAGTTTGACCCCGTTTGCCCGGTTTAAAACTGACCCCCTGGTCGCTCTGTAACGGTCTCGTCGCCGACTGCGGCATCGGCGACTTCACGCATAAGGGCCCCCTGAGTTGGTGCCTGTCCCGCCTCAGG
>DASTGL010000285.1:0-2318 GCA_035719145.1 Solirubrobacterales bacterium | reverse complement strand
GGGGATGGTCGACCCCAACGTTCTCGGCTTCGTCGAGAGCTACGGCTACGACGCCGAGCGGGTCCAGGGCTTCGCCTTCGGGATCGGGGTCGAGCGGGTGGCGATGCTGCGGCACGGCGTCCCCGACCTGCGGCGCTTCTTCGACAACGACGTGCGGATGCTGGGGCAGTTCGCATGATGACCCTGTTGATGAATAGGGGTCCGAGATGAAGGTCCCTTACAGCTGGCTGCGCGAGTACTGCGACCCCGGGTTGGAGCCGGCGGCGCTGGCCGACCGTCTGGTGATGACCGGGACCGAGGTCGAGCGGCTCGACACGGTGGGGCCACCCTCAGCCGACGGCTTTGTGGTGGGCAAGGTCGTCAAGTGCGAGAAGCACCCGAAAGCCGACCGGCTCAGCGCCTGCATGGTCGACACCGGCGATGGCGAGCGGCCGATCGTCTGCGGCGCCCCGAACGTGGCCAGCGGGCAGACGGTCGCGGTGGCGCTGCCCGGGGCGCGGATGCCGAACGGGGAGAAGCTGCGCAAGGCAAAGCTGCGGGGGATCCCGTCCGAAGGGATGATCCTCGCCGCCGACGAGCTCGAGATCGGCGACGACCACGAGGGGATCATGGTCCTCGACGACGGCCTTGCAGCCGGGACGCCGCTGAGCGAGGTGCTGCCGCTGGGCGAGCCGGTGCTGGAGATCGAGGTGACGCCGAACCGCAGCGACTGCTTCGGCGTCCACGGCGTCGCTCGCGAGGCCCACGCGATCACCGGCGCCCCGCTCGCTCCCGACCCCTGGGCCGAGGACGCTCTGGCGGAGGGCGAGGGGGAGGCCTCCGACTACGCCTCGGTCACCGTCGAGGTGCCGGATCTCTGCCCGCGCTTCACCGCCCGCGTCTTCACCGACGTCACCATCGGCCCTTCGCCGCTGTGGCTGCAGGCGCGCCTCGCCGCCGCCGGCCAGCGCCCGATCAACAACGTCGTCGACATCACCAACTACGTGATGCTGCTGACCGCGCGGCCGCTGCACGCCTTCGACCTCGACAAGGTCCCCGACGGCGCCCTCTTCGTCCGCACCGCTGAGGACGGCGAGAAGATGACCACCCTCGACGACGTCGAGCGCGCGTTCGACGCCGAGACCGTCCTCGTCTGCGACAAGAACGGCCCTTCGGGGATCGCCGGGATCATGGGCGGCCAGGTCTCCGAGGTCTCCGAGCAGACGACGCGGGTCCTGCTCGAGGTCGCGAACTGGAGCGGGACCAACATCCTTCGCACCTCGCGGCTGCTGGGGCTGCGATCGGAGGCCTCCTCGCGCTTCGAGAAGCAGCTGCACCCGGAGCTGACGATGCGGGCGCAGAGGGTCGCTTCGCGGCTGCTGGTCGAGCTCTGCGGCGCCAAGCTGGTGCCGGGGACGATCGACGTCGCCGCCGAGCCGCCGCCCCCGCGGCGGCTGATCCTGCGGGCCGAGCGGGTCGAGGGGCTGCTCGGGATGTTCATCTCCCAGGCGGACCAGAAGACCTACCTGGAGCGGCTCGGCTTCGAGGTCCGGGAGGCCGGCGACGACCTCGAGGTCGTGGTCCCGCCCGACCGCTACTACGACGTCACCCGCGAGGTCGATCTGATCGAGGAGGTAGCGCGGGTGCACGGGATCGACGAGCACCTGCCGACGACGCTGCCGGCGGTCGGTGGGGCGGTGGGTCGCCTCAGCCGCGAGCAGCGCCTGCGGCGGCGGGCCGAGGACGGCCTCCGCGACCTCGGCTTCGACCAAGTGGTCGGCTGGAGCTTCACCGACCCCGGGGAGACCGGGCGGTTGCGCATCCCGGCGGACGACCCGCGGGCGAAGCCGGTGATGCTCGCCAATCCGCTCTCCGAGGACCAGTCGGCGATGCGGACCCTCCTGCTCGGCTCGCTCCTCGACATCGCCGCCAGGAACACCGCCCGCGGCGCCGGCGCCCTCGCGCTCTTCGAATCCGCCCGTGTGTATCTCGAGGGAGAGGGCGAGTTCGCCGGGGACAGGCCTTCGCCGGTCGCGGAGCCGCACCGGCTTGCCGGGATCGCCGTAGGGCCGCTGGCGCCGCGTTCCTGGCGGGGTGGGGGCGAGCCCGCGGACTTCTTCGCGCTCAAGGGCGTGCTCGAAGGGCTTGGGGCCCAGCTCGGGGTGGAGCTCGATTTCGCTCCGGCCGAGGAGCCGTTCCTGCATCCGGGACGCGCGGCCATCGTCTCGGTTGGGGAAGGGGCCGTCGGCTGGCTCGGCGAGGTGCATCCGCTGGTCTGCCGCACCTGGGACCTCGATGCCGCCGTCGCCTTCGAACTCGACCTGGCGCCTCTCTTGGCC
>DASTGL010000284.1:0-2690 GCA_035719145.1 Solirubrobacterales bacterium | reverse complement strand
AGCTCCTCGAAGCGGACCGCCTCGCCTTCGAAGCGCTGGGCCAGGCCGATCGCGCGGTCGTAGTGGCGGTTGGCGACGAAGACGGTGTTGACGCCGCGGGCGACCATCGCCTTGGCGACCAGCTCGGCGGTCTCGCCGGCGCCGACGACGAGAACGCGCTTGGCGGAGAGGTCGCCGAGCGCCCGCCGCGCCAGCTCGACGGCGACCGACGGGATCGAGACGCCCTTCTGGCTGATCCCGGTCTCCTCGCGCGCCCGGCCGCCGGCCGAGAGGGCGCCGCGGAAGAGGCGGTTGAGGATCGGGCCGGTGGCCCCCTCGACCAGCGCCAGCTCGTAGGCCCTTTTCACCTGGCCCTGGATCTCGGCCTCGCCGAGGATCATCGAGTCGAGCCCGGCGGTCACCTGCAGCAGGTGGCGGGCGGCGTCGGTGGCGCGCAGCGAGTAGAGGTGTCCGAGCAGCTCGGTCGGGCGGATCTCCGCCTGGCGGGTCAGCACGCCGAGCGCCGTGGACTCGGCCTCGACCGGGTCGGAGACGATCAGGTAGAGCTCGGTCCGGTTGCAGGTTGAAATGGCCGCCGCCTCGTGGATGCCGTTCGCCGCGGTCAGCTCGGCGAGGGCGGAGACGGCGCGGCCCTCGGTCAGCGAGAGCCGCTCGCGGAGGTCGAGCGGCGCGGTCTTGTGAGAGACGCCGAGGGCCAACAACTCAGACATCAGGCCCGCACCTCCTCCTTCTCGGCTTTGCGCTCCTCAGCGATCGCGGCTACGTCTCGCAGTTCCTTCTCGATCCGCTGCACTTTCGCCGCCATGATCGCGACGTAGACGACGAGCAGGACGACGAAGACGACGTAGGCGCCGGCGACGTACTTGCCCGCCTCGTCGAGCGGCAGCGCCGGGGCGCCGAGCGGGAGGAACATCAGCTCACCTCCGGGGCGATCCGGGAGCTGACGCCGGCGGCCGGCGCGTCGAGCGCGCGGCGCAGGCGCTTGACCTGGCCCGAGGCGCTCTTCGCGGTCAGCTCGAACTTGACCAGCGTCACCCAGAGCAGTGCCATCGCCGCCAGGCAGCAGAGGAAGACGACGAGCATTTCGCCCGGCAGGCCGCCGTTGCTGGTGGCGAAGACGCGCGGGTGGACGAGGCTCTGCGCCATCCGCACCGCCATGAAGTTGAGCGGTACGAAGGCCCCGGCGGTGATCGCGAAGACCGAGGCGTAGCGGGCCTGGCGGTCGCGGTCCTCGATCGCGTAGCGGAACGGGTAGTAGGTCGCGTACATGAGGAAGACGATCAGGAAGCTGACCAGGGTCGGCTCGTTCCAGACCCACCAGTGACCCCACGAGGCCTTGGCCCAGATCGCGCCGGTGATCAGCACGGCGACGCCGAAGATCACCGAGATGTGGATCGAGACGTAGGAGTAGGCGTCCCATTTGCGGTTGTCGGTGCGCAGGTGGGCGATCGCGAAGATCCCGCCGACGATGAACCCGACCAGCGCCGTCATCGCCAGCGGCACGTGCAGGTAGAAGATCTTCTGGATGAAGCCCTGGTCGCCGTCGAGCGGCGCGTAGAAGAAGACCAGCGACAGCGACAGCGCGAGCATCGCGACGGTGGCGATCGAGAGGGGCTTCAGTCCTTTGCCGTACATGCGCCTCGGGAAGGTGGGGGACGGTGGCGCCCGGTCAGTCCTCGAGCAGGAAGTCGAAGACGGCGTAGCCGACCAGGCTGAAGATCAAATCGTATAGGCCGAGCACCATCAGCCAGGTTCCGAAGCGGTGGTAGGAGGGGCCGCCCAGCGCCAGCAGCGGCTCGGTGGCGCCGGTGGCGGCGATCATCAGCGGCACCACGAGGGGGAGCAGGACCAGCGGCACCAGCAGGTCGCGGGCGCGCGAGTTGACCGCCATCGAGGAGATCAGGGTGCCGGTGGCGGCGAGGCCGAGATCGGCGAGCAGGAGGACGGCGACGAGCGGGCCGAGGCCGCTGGCGCTGTCGAGGAAGAAGAGGGCGAAGATCGGCACCGCGACCAGCTCCAGCGCCGCCAGGTAGATCACCAGCGCCGCGACCTTGGCGCCGAAGAGGACGCTGCGGTCGATCGGGGCCAGGCGGATCGCGTCGAAGCCGCCCTCCTCGCGCTCGGCGACGAAGAGGCGGTTGATCCCGAGCACGGCAGCGAACAGCAGCGTCGCCCAGAGCACGCCGGCGGCGAGGCTGCCGGAGAGGCTGGTGCGGTCGAGGCCGAAGCGGAAGATGACGAAGGTGGTGACGCTGAAGAGCGTCATCGCCGGCAGCGATTGCAGGGTGCGCAGCTCCGAGCGCAGGTCCTTGGCGAGGATCGCCGCGAAGGCGGCGCGGGAGGGGGTCACGAGACCACCGCCGTCTCGCCGATCCCGAGCCGCAGCACCTGGTCGGCCTCGGGCAGATGGCGCTCGGGGTCGTGGGTGACGACGACCCGGGTGCCGGCGCCGGGCCCGATCAGCTCGCGCGCCAGCTCGCGCCCCTCGACGTCGAGGTTGGAGTCGGGCTCGTCGAGCAGCAGCAGCTCCGGCCGGTGGAGGACGCAGCGGCAGATCGAGAGCCGTTGACGCATCCCGGCCGAGAGCTCGGCGACTCGCTCGTCGGCGCGCCGCTCCATCCCCACCGCCCGCAGCAGCTCCTCGCTCCGCGCCTCGGCGGCGGCGCGCTCGATCCCGTGCAGCCGCGCCT
>DASTGL010000283.1:0-5012 GCA_035719145.1 Solirubrobacterales bacterium | reverse complement strand
ACTTGCAGCAACCCGTACTGGCCTAGCCGATCACTTCAACCTCACTGAGGAGGATCGCGCTGAGCGAATTCCGAGCGGCCGCGTCACGACGTTGCAGAACCGAGTTGGCTGGGCCGCCATGTACCTGTTTCGGGCGGGCCTCCTAGAGCGACCTCGTCGCGCTCACTATCGAATCACGGAGCGAGGGCACGAGATGCTCAGTCAGCATCCGGATCGCATCGATCTGTCAGTTCTCAATCAGTTTGAGGAGTTCGCGGAATTCCGAAAGCCCAGCACCTCCGGTTTGCCGTCCGAAGAAGGCGAGCAGGTTGACACCGACTCCGCCACGGCAGAGGAACGCATCGATGTGGGATACCGGGAGCTACGCGGCGCTCTTGTGGCGGACCTCCTTGATCGCGTGCGGGAACAGTCGTGGGAGTTCTTCGAGCGACTTGTGCTCGAGGTCCTCAAGGCGATGGGGTATGGAGGGCCGGAAGGAGCCGTGGAGAGATTAGGAGGGCAGGGCGGCGACGAAGGAGTAGACGGCGTCATTCGCGAGGATCCCCTAGGGCTTGAGCTCATCTACATCCAGGCAAAGTCGTGGGCAAACACCGTCGGACGACCAGAGATCCAGCAGTTCATCGGAGCGCTCCAAGGGAAACAGGCAAGCAAGGGGATCTTCATCACTACCTCGAAATTCAGCGATGAGGCTCTCGCTTACGCCCGGAGCGTGGCGGTCCGAGTAATCCTGATCGATGGCCGGCGGCTCGCAGAACTGATGATCGATCACAACGTGGGGGTCAATACGCGCGAAACCTATGAGTTAAAAGAGGTAGACCTCTCCTACTTCTTGCCCGAGGAAGGCGTCAACGCCTCTTAGTTTTTACGAAATCGCGGGTATGGCGCGACTGAATCGGCACGTTGTGCGCGCCATACGTGCGCTGAGCCCTCGTAGGTTCGCCCGGTGCCGAGGATCAGCAGCTTCTATGGAATCACGATTGCCATGTACTACCGGGAGCACGGCGTGCCCCACTTCCATGCTCGTTACGGAGAGTGGGAGGCATCTGTGTCAATTGCGACCTTGGAGACGATCGCCGGCCGCCTACCGGACCGAGCGCTCCGCCTAGTGGAACGGTGGGCGGCCTTGCACCAGGGAGAGTTGTTCGCGAATTGGGAGAGAGCTCGGAGACGAGAGGCGGTGGAACGTATTGACCCCCTCCCCTAGCATCGGACTGATGGAGAAGATCGTTCACGTCGCGGGCGTCGAATACCTGGGGGGACACCGCTTGCGCCTCGAGTTCGAGAACGGGCAGGCGGGGGAGGTGGATCTTTCTCAGGAGAGATGGACCGGCGTTTTCGCGCCCTTGGAGGACCCGGCCTACTTCAAAGAGGTCGAACTCGATGAGGAGTTGGGGACGATCGTTTGGCCGAACGGGGCCGACATCGCTCCTGAGACCCTCCATCGTTGGGTCGTCGAGGGCGTGGGCCCTCCCGCCTAGCCGTCGCTAGATCTCGAGCCAGGTGCCCTTCGGGCCGAGGTTGCGGATGGGGGTGGGGCCGATCTGGCTCTCGCAGCCCCAGGACTCGTGGATGTGGCCGCAGACGACGAGGCGGGGGTGTTTGTCTTCGATCGCGCGGAGGAGGGCGGGGCTGCCGAAGTTGCCGCTGTCGCCGGCGCTGTCGCAGTGGTCCTTCGGCGGCGAGTGGAGGACGAGGACGGCGTTCTCGGGGCAGTCCGCGAGCATTTGCATCGCCGACTCGTCGTCGAGGTCGAAGCTCCAGTCCCAGGGAGTGACCGGGATGCCGGCGCCGAGGCCGAAGAACGCGGTGCCCTCGATCGTCGTCCCCTCGCCATGGAGGACGGTCGCGGCGCTCCATCCGGCGGCTGCGGCGCGCAGGGCGTCGACGGTCTCGTTGTTGCCGGGGACGAGGACGGTCGGGGTCTCGATCGCCGCCAGCGCGCCGATCGTCTCCTCCAGCCCCTTGTGCATCGAGGCGAAGTCGCCCGCCCCGATCACGACGTCGGCCTCCGCCGACATTTCGACCAGCCGCGCCCCCTGCTCGAGGTCGCGGTGGAGGTCGCTGAAGGCGAGGAGGCGCACGGGCGAAACCTAACGGGTCGCTCGCTTACATCGGGGTTCATTAGCTTCGCTTTAGTACCGATGTGGAACATTCGAGCGTCGCCGATCGCATGCAACGCCGCGAAGTCCCTGCAATTCCCCTCTGGCGCCGAGCCCGCCGCGTCGTCCTGATCGCGGCGCTGATCTGCCTCGTCCCGATCGCCGTCTCCTGGGTGCGGATGCTGAGCCGGCCGCGCAACGTCAGCTGGAACATCGCCACGGTCGAGTGGGTGCGCGCCCACGGCGGCAACCCGCTCGTCTCCCAGGTCGAGAACTGGTACTACGAACTCAACGCCCCCTCGAAGGGCGGGCCGGCGCTGAAGTCTCTGCCCCACGTCGGCGTCGCCGACGCAAGCGCCGAAAGCTCCGCACCGGAAGCCCACATCTACCGGCCGCCGCGGATCGAGCCGCTTATCCACCCGGCGCTGCCGGGGGAGGGCGTCTGGAAGCCCGCCTCGGCCACCGCCGGCAAGCGCCCGCCGGTCCTCCTCACGACCTTCCGCAGCGACCCCGAATACCCGCAGTTCGTCGCCGGCGTCGCCTGGATCGACACCGGCCGCACCCACCTCGAATACGTCCCCGGCCTCGCCGAGCCGCCGGAACTGGAAAACCGCGGGCCGGCGGAGGTGCCGCCCTCCAAGCGCGACCGCATCGCCGCCACCTTCAACGGCGGCTTCCCGCTGGAAACCTCGAACGCCGGGCTCGTCTACCGCGGCGAAGTGCTGGCGCCGATGGTGAACGGGATCGCGACCCTGGTCGAGTACAAGGGCGGCCGGATCGACATCCGCCCCTGGCAGAACGGGGAACGGATCAACCCGAAGATCGTCTTCGCCAAGCAGAACCTGCCGCCGATCATCGACGAGGGGAAGCTGAACCCGAACCTCAGCGACGGGCCCGAATGGGGGGCGACCGTGAACAACGCGATCCGGGTCTGGCGCTCCGGGCTCGGCGTCGACAAGCGCGGCAACCTGATCTACGCCGCCGCCAACTACCAGACGGTCGAATCGCTGGCCAAGATCCTCAAGGCCGCGGGCGCGGTGCGGGCGATGGAGCTCGACATCAACGAAGACTGGACCAGCTTCATCACCTACCGCCACCCCGGCGCCTCGGAACCGTCGAACCTGCTGCCGGAAATGTTCCGGCCCGCCACCCGCTACCTCGAACCCGACGAACGCGACTTCTTCGCCGTCTACGTCAAGGGCGGCGGCAAGGAAGGGCAGGGGCAATGAGGTCCCGGCGGATAACCCCCGGCGCCCGCGCCCGCCGCGCCCTGCTCGTCGACGTCGTCGTAGCCGCGCTCCTCGCCGCGCTCGCCCTCAGCTTTGCGGCAGGGCTCGGGGTCGTCGCCTTCTTCGCCCTGCCAGCGCTGCTCTTAGGCCTGCTCTGGATCGGGGTCGAACGTCTTCTTCGGCGCGGACTTCGAGGTCGAAGTAGAGAAGCGTCCGGCCCGCGATCACATATGGGATGAAGAGGGCGAAGACGAGCGAGCCGATCAGGTTGATCCAGACCAGGTCGAGGTCGGTGAAGATCAGGGCGAAGCCGAGGATCGGCCCGGCGGCGACGCTGAGCAGCCAGAGCGGGGCGGCGACGCGCACGGTGTGCCACCAGCGGCCGCGGACCAGATCGGAGCTGCCGCGGAAGGCCTCGCGGATCGACTTGTCGGTGAAGAGGACTTCCTGCTGGACGAAGAGCCAGGAGACGTATTTCCAGATCGCGAAGGGGAGGCCGATCACGGTCACCGCCATCAGCAGCAGGGCGAGGATCGCCAGCAGCTGGGCGGCGACGACGCGGCCGAATCGCGCCAGCGCGCCGCGCACCGAGTCGAGGAAGCCGATCCGGTGTCCGCGACAGAGCTCGCGGACGAAGACGATCACCACCGCGGCGACGAGCGCTTCGGCGACCGGCCGACCGAAGGTTTCGGCGAGGTCGGCGAAGGCGAGGTGGACCCCGGCCCGGCCGGCGGTGTGGTCGACGCCGCGCCCGCTGGCGAGCGCTTCGGCGAGCAGGCTGACCCCGCCGACGATCGGGAAGGCGATCAGCCCGATCGGCACCAGCGTCAGCCAGTAGCGCCCGTAGAGCCGGCGCGTCGTCCGCAGCAGCTGGCCGAAGGCCCGCCGCGCCCGCAGCTGCTCGAGGTCGACCGGTCCCCAGCGGGTGAGCCCGAAGAAGGCGAGCAGGATGAGCAGGACGGCGGCGACGATCGCGTAGGCGGTCGGCTTCGACTTCGTCGCGATGTGGGTGAGGTCGGTGACGGCGACGACGGCGCCGCAGAAGACGCTGGTCACGGTCGGACCGACGATCGAGCCGCCCGGCAGGCGCGGGCTGGTCGAGCGCTGCTGCGCCATCCAGGCGAAGGGTTCGCGCCAGACCGTCTTCGTCACCGGCCCGGTCGGGCCGTTGTTGTAGCTCTTTTCCCGTTCGCCCCAGCGGCCGCGGTAGCTGAGCCACTGGAAGGCGCCGTGTTCGGGCGCCGTTTCCGGCAGCAGCACCGGCCGCAGCCGCAGTTCGCGCAGCGGTTCTGAGGTGTTGTCGCAGCCGACCCCGGAGCCGTTCTGGCCGTTGCCGAGGTAGACGGCGGAGTCGTAGAAGGTCGCGTGCGAGCCGGCGGCGGGATAGACGACCGGGTGCGTCCCTTCCTTCTGCACCTTGCCGTCGCTCCAGCTCGCCCGCTCGCCGCCGGCGTGCTGGAAGACGATCACTTCGCCCGGTTCTTCGCTCAGCGCCCCGGCGACCGTGTTCGAGTCGAAGCTGAGCTGCATCCCCTCCCAGTCGCCCTCGTGGAGGTCGTTGAACTGGTTGAAGTACCAGAAGAACCAGTACTGCAGGGCGAAGCCGGTGTGACCCTTTTCGCGGGCGATGTGGGCGTAGGTGATCGCCGGCGCCTTTTCTTCCAGCAACAGCTGCTCGAAGTCA
>DASTGL010000282.1:0-4114 GCA_035719145.1 Solirubrobacterales bacterium | reverse complement strand
CCCTCACGCGGCGTTGCTGCGTCACGCTTTCGCGCATTGCGCAAGATTCCCCACTGCTGCCTCCCGTAGGAGTCTGGGCCGTGTCTCAGTCCCAGTGTGGCTGATCGTCCTCTCAGACCAGCTACCCATCGTTGCCTTGGTAGGCCGTTACCCCACCAACAAGCTAATGGGCCGCGAGCCCCTCCCAATGCGGAGGCCGAAGCTTCCTTTAGCGAACAGGCTGATGCCTGTGCGCCACATCCGGTATTAGCCCGAGTTTCCTCGGGTTGTCCCGGTCATCGGGGCAGGTTACTCACGTGTTACTCACCCGTTCGCGGCTTTGCCCCAGGGCAAGCCCTGGTTCGTCGCACCACTTGCATGTGTTAAGCACGCCGCCAGCGTTCGTCCTGAGCCAGGATCAAACTCTCCGTGAAATGTACTTCTACAGAGAGCCTGTCATATCTCAGTGGCCGCCGAGTACACAAGTACGACGGCCGACATGACGAGGTAAATCAAGACCATCCGGCACGCTGGCGCACCGAATGGGTCGGGCTGAACATTCCGCAGACCGTTGGTCCGCGGAGATGCACGCTGCTCAGTTTTCAAAGACCGCTGCGCCTCCGCGACGGGTCTCGTCGCTCTCAGCGCTTGTGGCCGCAGGACGGCCACAAGAGGGCAAAGCAATATAGCACTGCCAGCAGGGGGTGTCTAGGGGGTGGCCCGTAGGCGACAGAAGCGCCGCTTCCCGACTTGCAGAACTCTGCCGTCGAGGCTATCAGCCGCGAGGTCGAGAGGCTCCGCGGGCACCGGCTCCCCGTCGAGCTTGACCCCGCCCTGCTGGATCAGACGTCGTCCCTCGCTGCTGCTGACGCCGAAGGCGCCGGCGATCAGGCGCGGCAGGTGGACCAGACCGTCGCCGTCGGCGCGGTACTCCCCCAGCTCGACCTCGGGCATCTCCTCCGGCGCCGAGCGCTGGACGAAGACGCGGTTGAAGTGCTCCTCGGCCGCCGCACCCGCACCTTCGCCGTGGAAGCGGTCGACCAGCCGCCGTCCCAGCTCGCGCTTGGCCTCGTTCGGCGGGCCCTGCGGCTGCTCGGCGCCCAGCAGCAACCGGTAGTACTCGGCCATCGCCTCGTCGGGGATGCTCATCAGCTTGCCGAACATCTCCTCCGGCGGGTCGGTGACGCCGACGTAGTTGCCGAGCGACTTGCTCATCTTCCGCTCGCCGTCGGTGCCGACCAGGATCGGCAGGGTCATGATCGATTGCGGCGGCTGGCCGTAGGCGCCCTGGACGTCGCGCCCGAAGAGCAGGTTGAACTTCTGGTCGGTGCCGCCGAGCTCGACATCGGCCTCGACGGCGACCGAGTCGTAGCCCTGCAGCAGCGGGTAGAGCAGCTCCAGCGCGGCGATCGGCCGGCTCTCGGCCATCCGCTTCTGGAAGTCGTCGCGCTCGAGCAGCCGCGCCACCGTCGTCTGCGCCAGCAGGCCCAGCAGCGCCTCGGGCTCCATCCGCAGCCACTCGCTGTTGCGGCGCACCTCGGTCTGCTCGCGGTCGAGGATCTTGAACGCCTGCTCCTGGTAGGTGGCCGCGTTCTCCTCGATCTCGTCCGCGGTCGGCACCGGCCGCGTCGCCGAGCGACCGCTCGGGTCGCCGACCTGGGCGGTGAAGTCGCCGATGATCAGGACGACGGTGTGGCCGGCGCGCTGGAACTCGGCCAGCTTCTCCAGGACCACCGTGTGGCCGAGGTGGATGTCGGCCGTCGTCGGGTCGATCCCGAGCTTCACCCGCAGCGGCTTGCCGCTCTGCAGCTGCTCGGCGAGCCGCCCCTCGGGCAGCACGTCGACGGCGTTTTGCGTCAGGGCGGGCACGGCGGCAATGCTAGACTGCCGGCTTCGCTCGGCGGGCCGTAAGGACGTCGAGCCTTTTTTGTGACGTTGGTGCAGCAACCCCTCGATGGCTGTCCTAGGACTCAAACGCCGGGGCAACGGCGGCGGCGAGACCCCGCCTCCCCCTCCGCCCCCGATAACTGCCACGGCGCCGGGGCCGCCCTCCCCTCCGTCGAAATCGAAGCCGCGGCTGAAGAAGCTGCGCGTGCTCTTCGTCCTACTCGGGCTCGGCGTCCTCGCCGTCGTCTCGATGATCTTCGGGATGATGGCCGCGGTCTCCCAGGACCTGCCGGCGATCTACGACTTCGCCCAGTACAAGGCGTCGAAGAACAGCGAAGTCCTCGACGACAACGGCGAACCGATCGGGACCCTGACCAGCGACCAGAACAAGATCCTGCTCAGCTCGGGACAGATCTCCCCCAACATCAAGAATGCGGTGGTCTCGATCGAGGACGCCCGCTTCTACGAGCACAACGGCGTCGACTTCCGCGGGATCGGGCGGGCCCTGGCCAGCGACATCATCAGCGGCAGCGCCCAGCAGGGTGCCTCGACGATCACCGAGCAGTTCGTCAAGAACGCGCTCGAAGCCGAAGGCAGCCGCACCGTGCTGGAGAAGTTCCGCGAGGCGGCGCTCGCCTACCGGCTCGAGAAGCACTGGAGCAAGGAAAAAATCCTCACCGAGTACCTGAACACGATCTACTTCGGCGAGGGCGCCTACGGGATCGAGGCGGCCGCCCGCACCTACTTCGGCGCCGCCCACCCCGGTTGCGGCACCTCGACCGAACCCTGCGCCTCGGTCCTCGATCCCTGGGAGGCGGCGACCCTGGCCGGGATCATCGCCTCGCCTTCGGCCTTCGACCCCAAGGTCTACCCCGAAAACGCGCTCGGCCGCCGCAACCTGGTGCTGGAAAAGATGGCCGAACAGGGCTACATCTCAGAAGTTCAGATGCGCGAAGGCCAAGAACAGGCGCTGCCCTCCCCCAGCAGCATCGAACCGCCGACGCTCGACTCCCGGGCCCCCTACTTCACCGCCTACCTGCGGCAGCAGCTGGTCGAACGCTACGGCGCCTCGAAGGCCTTCTTCGGCGGCCTCAAAGTCAAGTCGACGCTTGACCTGCACCTGCAGGAAGCGGCCGAAGAAGCGGTCAACAACTACCTCGGCTACTCGCCGGCGACGGCCTCGGTGGTGGTGATCGACAACCACAACGCCGGGATCAAGGCGATGGTCGGCGGGCCCGACTTCGCGACCAAGCCGTTCAACCTGGCGACCCAGGGGCACCGCCAGCCGGGCTCCTCGATCAAGCCGTTCACCCTGATCACGGCGCTGGAAGAGGGGATCTCCCCCTACACGGTCTATCCCTCCGAACACCGCACCTTCCACTTCGGCAAAAAGGGGAACGAAACCTACGAAGTCTCCAACGACGAGGATTCCTACCTCGGCTCCTGCGACATCGTCTGCGCGACGACCTACTCGGACAACTCGATCTACGCCGCCCTCGGCCTCGAAGGCCTCGAAGGCAAGACGATCGAGGACCGCACCCGCTCGATCGCCTCGACCGCCCACAAGGCCGGCTACGACGACCCGATCTCGACCAACCCCGGGATGGTCCTCGGGGGCCTCAAAGAAGGGGTCACTCCACTCGGCTGGGCCTACGCCTACAGCACGATCGGCAACAACGGCGACCGCGTCAGCGGCACCCTGGCGCCGCGCCCCGGCGACAGCCCCGTCTCCTTCACCGAAGTGACCAACAAAGACGGGGACGTGATCAAGGGCGGCGACAACGACTCGATCCACCACCAGGTCTTCGACCAGGAAAAGATCGAAGAAGCGAAGGGCATCCTCGAAACCGTCGTCTCCAGCGGCACCGGCACCAACGCCCAGATCGGCGTCGAAGGCCAGTGGGGCAAGACCGGGACGACCGAGAACAACGGCGACGCCTGGTTCTGCGGCGGGGTCGAAGACGAAGTGACCGCCTGCGTCTGGGTCGGCTACGCCGACACGACGACGCCGATGACGACGCTCTACAACGGCGGCCCGGTGATGGGCGGCACCTTCCCGGCGCTGATCTGGGCCAGCGTGATCTCGGCCTGGGAGGAAATCAAGGCCGAACGTGCCGCGGAAGCCAAGGAAAAGAAGGCGAGCAAGGGCGAACCGGGCTCGGGCTCCTCATCCGAAGGCTCAACCGAAGTGGCACCGGAATCGTCCGAAGAAACCGAAGTGGCGCCGGAATCCGAAGCCAGCGAACCG
>DASTGL010000281.1:0-2434 GCA_035719145.1 Solirubrobacterales bacterium | reverse complement strand
GACGACCAGCCCGGTCGCGATCACCGCCAGAACGACGACCATCAGAGCCACCGAAGGCCAACTGATCCTGCCGAAGGGCGTGGGCACCACCCCACCCTATGACCGTACCGATGTCGAGCGGGCTTCTGGGAGGTATCGCGTCCAAGCGCGATGAATGATGCGTCGGTCTCTCTGCCTAGGCTGGCCTGGTGCAGATCGAGCGTTTCATCTGGACCGAGCACGCACGCATGCGGGTGGCTCAGCGACATCTGGACCCAGCCGAGGTCGAGCAGGCGATCAACGAGGGTCATGCTGCGCGAGAAGTCAATGACGGCCGCGCGGAATGGCTCGTCGCCGGAGTGCTGGCCAGCGGTACCGCTTTTGAGGCGATCTACGATCACCCGCATGGCGACGACGACGGTGCAGTGCGGATTGTTTCGGTCTGGAGGCTCGATTCTTAGCCGACTGGCGGCGCTACCCTTTGAAAACGATGTTTGCCTACTACGACCGAGACGCTGACATCGCCTGGTTCCCCACCGGGAAATCCGATGACGTCGTGAGTGAGCGGGTTCCTGGTGGGTTACGGGACTACGACCGCGCCAGTCACCAGCTCGTGGCCATCGAGGTCTGGGACGCGAGCACGCGTCTTCCGGCCAGCATCCTCGACGCATTGCCTGCACCAGCCTCCCCGCAGACCGCAGCAGCCTGAGCATCAGCAGCGTTCCCTATGGGCGTTACTGGGCTCGAACCAGTGACCTCCAGCTTGTCGAGCTGGCGCTCTCCCAACTGAGCTAAACGCCCGGGACGCCTGAATCTAGCAGCGGTAAAGCGAGGGCGGCAGCGTCGGGGCTTGGGGCTAAAGGATCGGTTGCAACTGCCGATGCAAGCTGTGCAACTTTTCCGCATCCTCGGTGTTTATGGGGGTGCACTTCAAAAGCTCGAGGACCGACGAGCCAGGGAAAAGATCGTCTTTGGTGGTACGTCCTCTTCGGAAAACGGGGCCCCGCAAGGGGCCCTTTTCCGTTCTCCGCGCGGTGTGCCTAGACGTGGTCGTTCGGGAGGTGCCAGTGGCGCGGCGCAATCAGCCGATCGATCTCCTGCGGCCCCCAGGAGCCCGGTTCGTAAGGGATCGCCTGCGGCGGATTCTCCAGCAGCGGCTGCGAGACCTCCCACAGGCGCTCGATCGCCTCGGAGCTGCTGAACAGGGTGCGGTCGCCGACCATCACGTCGTGGATCAGGCGCTCGTAGGGGTCGAGCGCCTCCTCGCTGCCGCCGAAGGTGTCGGCGTAGCTGAAGCGCATGTGCGCCTCGCCGAGCTGGATCCGCGGTCCTGGGACCTTGGCGAGGAACGAGGCGGAGATGCTGCCGGGATCGCCGAGCTCGAAGGTGAGGTGGTCGTGGCCGAAGGACTCGGCGATCTGGTCGCAGTCGAGCGGGAACATCCGCCGCGGCGGCCGCTTGAAGGCCACCGTCAGCAGGTGCCGGCTCTCGGCGAGCCGCTTTCCCGAGCGCAGGTAGAACGGCACCCCCTCCCAGCGCCAGTTGTCAACCATGGCCTTGACGGCGACGAAGGTCTCGGTGTCGGAGTCATCGGCGACCCCGTCCTCTTCGCGGTAGCCCTCGTACTGGCCGCGGACGACGGCCTCGGGGCGCAGCCGCGGCATCGACTCGAAGACCTTCTCTCGCTCGATGCCGAGCGCTTTCGCTTGCAGCGAAATCGGCGGCTCCATCGCGACGAAGCCGAGGACCTGGAACAGGTGGGTGACGATCATGTCGCGGAAGGCGCCCGTTTCCTCGTAGAAGGAGCCGCGCATCTCGATCGAGAGCGTCTCCGGGACGTCGATCTGGACGTGGTCGATGTGGTTGCGGTTCCAGACCGGCTCGAACATGCCGTTGGCGAAGCGCAGCGCCAGCAGGTTCTGGACCGCCTCGCGGCCGAGGTAGTGGTCGATGCGGAAGATGCAGTGCTCGGCGAAGACCGAGTGGAGCTTCTCGTTCAGCTTGCGGGCTGAGGCGAGGTCGGTGCCGAAGGGCTTCTCGGTGATCACCCGGGAGCCCTCGCCGAGGCCGTGGGCACCGATCTCTCCGACGGCCCCTTCCGCCGCCTGCGGTGGCAGCGAGAGGTAGAAGAGCAGCTCGGCCCCTTCGCCGAGCTCTTGCCGCGCCTCGTCGATCGCCGCCGCCAACGGCTCGAACCCGTCGCCGACGCTGGCGAAGCGAAGCGAAGCGAGGAAGCGGTCGAGGGCCTCCTCGTCAGGCGAGCTGCGGCTCGATTCCTCGATCGCCTCCCGCGCCAGCGCCCGGAAGTCCTCGTCGCCGATGCCCCGGCGGGCGGCGCCGACGATGCGGAACCGCTCCGGCATCAGGCCGCTCTCGGCCAGATGGAACATCCCGGGCAGCAGCTTGCGCTTGGCGAGGTCGCCGCTGGCGCCGAAGAGGACGATCACCTGGTCCT
>DASTGL010000280.1:0-6792 GCA_035719145.1 Solirubrobacterales bacterium | reverse complement strand
ACCACCACGACCTCGCGGTCCTGCGCGAAGACCTGCACCAGCGCAACCTCGGCCGGCTGGAGACGCAGGCGCTCGCGGCGGCGATCGGGCGGCGGCAGGAGGAGCTCGCCGGCGAAGCGGCTTCGCTCGGCAGGCGCCTCTACGCCGAGCGGCCGGCGGACTTCAGCCGCCGCCTGCGCCGGTACCGGGACGCCTGGCGCGGGTAGAAGCTCGCCGTGCCCCCCAGGACCAAAGCCAAGGCCAAGACCAAGACGAAGGAGCAGCTGGCCGAGTACGAGCGCAAGCGGGACTTCGACAAGACCTCGGAGCCGGCGCAGACGGCAGGAAAAGCCAAAAAGCGGCGGGGGAAGAAGGGGGCGCCGCGCTTCGTCGTCCAGGAACACAGCGCCCGGCGGCTGCACTGGGACCTGCGGCTCGAGCACGAGGGGGTCGCCGCCTCCTGGGCGATCCCGAATGGGATCCCCGAGAGCCCGGAGGAGAACCGCAAGGCGGTCCACACCGAGGATCACCCGCTCGAGTACCTGAGCTGGGAAGGCGAGATCCCGAAGGGCGAGTACGGCGCCGGGACGATGGTCGTCTGGGACTCGGGCACCTACGAGCTGGAGAAGTGGACCGAGGGCAAAGTCGTTGTGGACTTTCACGGCGAGAAGCTGCAGGGCCGCTACGCGCTCTTCCGCGCCGGCAAGGCGGAGAAGGACTGGATGATCCACCGGATCGATCCGCCTGCGCGCGAGCGCGATCCGTTCCCCGAGAACGTGGTGCCGATGCTGGCGCGGCTCTCGACCCTGCCGCGCGACGACGGCAAGTGGGCGGTTGAGGTGAAGTGGGACGGGATCCGGGCGATCGCCTACTGCCAGCCAGGTCGCGTCCAGCTGCAGACCCGCAACCTGAACGACGTCAGCGTCCAGTACCCGGAGGTGCGGCGGATCTCGCGCGCGCTGGGCGCCCACGACGCCGTCCTCGACGGCGAGATCGTCGCCTTCGACGAGGACGGCAGGCCGAGCTTCGAGCGGATGCAGCAGCGCATCCACAACAGCGACGAGAACGTGATCCGGCGGCGGATGAAAACGCACCCCGTCGTCTACGTCATCTTCGACCTCCTCTACCTGGACGGGCAGGACCTGACGGGCGAGCCCTACGCCCGCCGCCGCGAGCTGCTCGAGGGGCTGGAGCTGAAAGGGGATGCCTGGCAGACGCCGAGCTACGCCGTCGGCCACGCCGAGGAGCTGCTGGCGGCGAGCAAGGAGCAGGGCCTCGAGGGGGTGATGCTGAAGCGGGTCGACTCCGTCTACTGCCCCGGCAAGCGCACCGGCACCTGGCTGAAGGTGAAAAACGTCAGCCGCCAGGAGCTGGTGATCGGCGGCTGGACGCCCGGCGAAGGCCGCCGCAAGGAACACCTCGGCGCCCTCCTCGTCGGCTACTTCGAACAGGACGGAGGCAAGCCCGTCCTCCGCTACGCGGGCAAAGTCGGGACGGGGTTCAAGGCGGCCGACCTGACCGCGATCGCCGCCCGGCTGGCGCCGCTGGAGCGCAAGACGAGCCCCTTCGGCGCCGGCCCGAAGCCGCCCAAAGGCGCGACCTTCGTCGAGCCGCGCCTGGTCGCCGAGATCGAGTTCCGCGAGATGACCAAGGAGGGAATCCTCCGCCACTCCGCTTACAAAGGGATGCGCGAGGACAAGGCGGCCGAGGAGGTGGTGCTGGAGCAGGCGACCGAGCCCCAGGGGGAGTCGCTGACCGCCCGCGCGGTCAAGCGTCCCCGTAAGAAAGCCGCGGTCGAGGTCGAGGGCCGCGAGCTCGAGCTCTCGAACCTCGACAAGGTGCTCTATCCCAAGACCGGCTTCACCAAGGGCGAGCTGATCGACTGGTACGCCCGCATCGGCGAGGTCCTGCTGCCGCATCTGCGGGGCCGGCCGCTGACCCTGAAGCGCTATCCCGAAGGCGTCGAGGGCAAGCACTTCTACGAGAAGCGCTGCCCCAGCCACCGGCCGGATTGGGTGACCACGGCGAGCGTCTACAGCGACCGCCACAAGGGCGAGATCGACTACTGCGTGGTCGAAGACCTGCCGACGCTGGTCTGGCTGGCGAACCTCGCCGACATCGAGCTCCACACCTCGCTCGCCAAAGCCGAGGCGATCGAGCGGCCGACGGCGATGGTCTTCGACCTCGACCCCGGCGCGCCCGCGGACATCGTCGATTGCTGCCAGGTGGCGGTCTGGCTGCGCGGTCTCTTCGAGCAGCTCGGGCTTAACAGCTACCCGAAGACGTCGGGCTCGAAGGGGATGCAGCTCTACGTGCCGCTGAACGGCGACGTCACTTACGACGACACCAAGCCGTTCGCCAAGGCGGTCGCCGAGACCCTGGAGAAGCGCTTCGGAGACCGCGTCGTCTCGCAGATGTCGAAGGCGAAGCGGCCCGGCAAGGTGCTGATCGACTGGAGCCAGAACGACCGGCACAAGACGACGGTCTGCGTCTACTCGCTGCGGGCGAAGGAGCGGCCGACGGTCTCGACCCCGCTGGAGTGGGACGAGGTCGAAGGCGCGTTGGAGGCGGGCGAGGCGGAGGCGCTGGTCTTCGACCACGCCGCCGTGCTGCGGCGGGTCGAGGCGAAAGGCGACCTCTTCGCGCCGCTCCTCAGCGAAGAGCAGGAGCTGCCGGCGATCTAGTTAGGAAGGCCCCTCGAACGGGCAAATAAGGCCCATGGAGAGAGATCAAGCCAGGGAGCGGGAGGAGACGCGGGCGACGAACGGGCACGAGAACGTCGACCCGGTCCGCGCCGACTACGCGCCGGAGGGGGCTGCCTCGAAGACGAGCCTCGGGGCGACCCTCAAACGGACGCTGACCGAGTTCCAGGAGGACAACCTCAGCGACTGGGCCGCCGCGCTCACCTACTACGGGCTGCTCTCGCTGTTCCCGGCGCTGATCGCGATGGTCTCGCTGATCGGGATCTTCGGCGACCCCAAGACGACGACCACCAAGCTGACCGAAATCATCACCGAAATCGGCCCCGAATCGGGCGCGGAAACCTTCGAAGGGCCGATCAAATCGATCGTCGAAAACCAGAGCGCCGCCGGCTTCGCCTTCGTCTTCGGCCTCGCCGCCGCGCTCTGGTCGGCCTCCGGCTACGTCGGCGCCTTCACCCGCGCCTCCAACATCATCTACGAGACCCCCGAGGGTCGCCCGTTCTGGAAGCTGCGCCCGCTTCAGATCGGGGTCACCCTGGCGATGATCATCATGATGGCGCTGCTCGCCGTCGGGCTCGTCCTCACCGGCCCGGTGGTCGAAGCGGTCGCCAACCCGATCGGCCTCAGCAGCACCGCGGTCGACGTCTGGAACATCGCCAAGTGGCCGGTGATGGCGGCGATCTTCATCCTCATGGTCGACGTCCTCTACTACACGACCCCGAACGTGAAGCTGAGGGGCTTCAAATGGGTCACCCCGGGGGCGATCCTCTCGATCGTCGTCTGGGCGATCGCCTCGGCGCTCTTCGCCTTCTACGTCTCCAACTTCAGCTCCTACGACAAGACCTACGGCACCCTCGCCGGCCTCGTCGTACTGTTGCTCTGGTTCTGGATCACCAACCTGGCGATCCTCTTCGGCCACCAGATGAACGCCGAGCGCGAGCGCAGCGCTGAGATCGACGAAGGCCATCCCCGGGCCGAGAAGGAGATCCAGCTCGAACCGCGCGACGAGCCGAAGGACCAGAAGACCACCTGAAAGCAAAAGGAGAGGGCAGACGATGAGAGGGACGAAGACGATGAAGAAGACGGTCTCGCGGGTGCAGCCGCTGGTCGTCGGGCTGGCCGAGAACGATTACGCGCGCAAGAACCTGCAGCGCGGCGCCGAGAGCCTGCGCGAGGGCGCCCGGGCGCTCGCCTCCGGGCGGACGCACCCGAAGCGCCACTGGCCGAAACGGCTGGCGGCGGTGGGTCTGGCCGGAGCGGCGGCAGCGGCGGCGATCGCCGGCAGAGGCTCGGGCAACGGAGACGGCCAGCAATGAAGCTGATCTTCGCTCCGATCAGCATCGTCCTCGGCCTGATCGCCGGGATCGTCGGCAAGAAGGCGTTCGAACAGGTCTGGGGGCTGATCGACGACGAAGAGCCGCCGAAGCCCGAGCACCGCGAATTCGCCTGGCCGAAGCTGATCGCGGCGCTCGTGGTCGAGGGCGCGATCTTCCGCTTGGTCAAAGGCCTGGTCGACCACGGCAGCCGCACCTCCTTCGCCAAATTGACCGGCACCTGGCCAGGCGAGGAACGCCCGGAGCCCGAGTAGTCGGGCCGTTCCCCGGGTAGCTGTTGGATCGAAGCACTCGTCCAAAACACGAACGGAGGAACAGATGAACAGCAGGGCAGACAGAGGATCCGGCGTCGGCGGCATTTCGTTGGGGGGCATCCTCGTGATCATCGGGATCGTGCTGATGATCGTCTGGAGCTTCTGGATCGGGCTGATCATCGCCCTGATCGGGCTGATCGCCTTCGGCGGCTTCGCGCGCGGCAAGTGGTACTAGCGCGGCCGATCGCCCGCATCTGAACCACCGCACCTCTTTCAGCCCCGCCGGCCTTCCGGTTCTCCCGGAAGCTCGGCGGGGTTCCTATATGGTCGGCTCACGTGTCAGGGGGAGACTCGCGAACCGCTCGCATCGCCTGGATAACGGCTGCGGTTCTGGCCGTCTTCGTCGCCTTGGTCGCGTCGGGATCCTCGACCGTCGGCATCGCCTTCTTCTTCAGCGTCCCGATCGGCCTCGCCGGCTGGTGGTTCGGGCTGCGGGCGGGGCTGGCGCTGGCCCTCGTCTCGCTGCTGCTCTTCGCGGTCGCCGACGCTATCCATCCGCGACCTGAATTCGCCCTCGCGCTCCTCATCCGCGGCGCCTTCTTCCTCGCCCTCGCCCTCGCCGTCGCCGCGATCGCCGATCGGCTGCGGACGCTCGAGCACTCGGCCGAGGAACTCGCAGCGATCCGGGCGGCGCTGACGCCGGCGGAGCTGCCGGACCTGCCCGAGCTCGACGCCGCCGCGGCCTTCGTGCCCTCCGAGCTCGGCGTCTCCGGCGACTTCTACCTGCTGACCAACGGCCCCGACGGCTCAACCGTCGCCGTCGTCGGCGACGTCGTCGGGCACGGGCCGGCGGCGGCGCGGCTCGCCACCTTCATCCGCGCCCGTTTCGCCGCCTTCGCCGCCAGCACCAGCGACCCGGCCGAACTGCTGACCCTCGCCAACACGGCGCTGACCGACCGCCCCGGCCGCCATCACGAGCTGGTCAGCGCCGTCTGCGTCCGCCTGCGCCCCGGCGAGGACAATGTGTCCTGGGCGCGGGCGGGCCATCCGCCGCCGCTGCGCCTGCCGGAGCTGGAGGAGCTGCCCCCCGACGGCACGACCTTCCTGCTCGGAGCAGACGAGAGGCTGGAGCTGCACAACATCGAGTGCCCGCTGCGGGACAGCGAGGGGCTGGTCGTCTACACCGACGGCGCCACCGACGTGCGACAGGGGAGGGAGCTGCTCGGGCTCGAGGGCCTGCGGGGGCTGCTGGCGCCGCTGGTGGGACTGCGCGCGCGGGTGATCGTGGGCGAGGTCGAACGGGCGATCCTCGCCTGGGCCGATCGGCCGATCCGCGACGACCTCTGCCTCGTCGTGCTCAAGCCCACGCCCGAGTGACAAGGGTGCCCGGGTGCCAAAGGGCACTTACGTAATTGGGTACGCGCGATGTCTTGACCTCAGAGCCCTGACGTGGCACAACCGAGGAGCTTCATTATTTCTCCTGGCTCCCGAGGTGCCCTCACATAACAGGACGTCTCGGGAGCTTCTTCATTTCCTCCTGGCGGGACTGGAGCGGTAGCGTCGTCGAGGTGGCGGTGCCGGCCAACCCGATCTTCGCGGTGACGAACCGGCTGCCGGGGCCGGCGGTTGAGCTGCTGCGGGCGGCGGGGGAGCTGCGGGCCGGCGAACGCACCGACGCGCTGCCCCGGGGCGATCTGCTCGAGCTGGTTGCCGACGCCGACGCGATCCTGACCCTGCTGCACGACCGGGTCGACGAGGAGCTGCTGGAGGCGGCGGGCCCGCAGCTGCTCTGCGTCGCCAACGTCGCCGTCGGCTACGACAACGTCGACCTCGAGGCGGCGGCTCGGCGGGGGGTCGTCGTCACCAACACGCCGGGCGTGCTCGACGACGCGACCGCCGACCTGACGCTGGCGCTGATCCTGGACGCGACGCGGCGGGTCTCCGAGGGCGACCGGCTGATCCGCGCCGGGCGACCGTGGACGTGGGGGATGTCCTTCATGCTCGGCAGCGGCTTGCGCGGCAAGCGGCTCGGGATCGTCGGCCTCGGCGGGATCGGCCGGCGGGTGGCGGAGCGGGCGCGCGCCTTCGGGATGGAGATCGCCTACCACTCGCGCCGTCCGGCGCCGGCCGAGGTCGAGGCGGCGCTGGGGGCGGAGCGCCTGCCGCTGGAGCAGCTGCTGGCGAGCGCCGACGTGGTCAGTCTGCACTGCCCGCTGACGCCGGAGACGCATCATCTGATCGGCGCCGCCGAGTTGTCCTCGATGAAGCCGAGCGCCGTCCTGATCAACGCCGCCCGCGGCCCGGTCGTCGACGAACCTGCCCTGGCAGAGGCGCTGGCGGCGGGAGAGATCGCCGCCGCCGGCCTCGACGTCTACGAGCACGAGCCGCAGGTCGAGTCAGCGCTGCTGGAGCTCGAGAACGTCGTCTTGAGCCCGCACCTCGGCTCGGCGACCGTGGAGACCCGCACGGCGATGGCCGAACTGGCAGCCCGCAACGCAATCTCTGTACTCCGAGGCGAAGGGC
>DASTGL010000279.1:0-6838 GCA_035719145.1 Solirubrobacterales bacterium | reverse complement strand
GCTCAAAGCCAGAATGGGTCGCCAACGGTCTGGGGACCGCCCTCTACACCAGCTTCCCGCGAGTCAAGGCCGTGGTCTGGTTCAACTGGAACATCACGGAGAATGGCACGGAATGGGATTGGCCGATCGAGTCTTCCTCCGCAACGACCGCAGCCTTCTCCAACGCGATCTCGTCCCCCTACTACGCCAGCAACTCATTTGGAAGCCTGACCCCGCTAACCCGGATCCAGCCGCTTCCGTAGCACCGCAAGGCGGGGCCCTCAAGAATGTCGATAGTGGACGCCTCCGACTGCGCGGTCAGATCACGGCTCGCTCGGGCCAGGGATGACATCTCTGGCGATTAGCTGGGGCTAGCCCAGCCCACGGCCCCGACGAGGTCCACAGAATGGTGCTCGCGCGCCGAGGCCGAAGCCGAAGGCAACCTAGAGCCGCGACACGCGGTGCGGATGGGGTAAGCAAAAAAAGGGCCGGCGAGAGCCGGCCCTTTGTGTTTCTGGAAGTCCTTAGCTACTTGTTTATTCAGAGGTGTGAAAAAGAGGGGCCGGCATTCCGGCCCCTCTAGACGAATCAGATAATGGGCGGCTCTAGCCGATCGCGTGACCGCTGATAACACAGTCTCGGTTGGGTTCGAGCCCGTCTTCCTCCGACTCGAAGACGCCGGTGATGACGCTCCCGGTGCTCTCGGCGTAGGTGAAGGTACCTTGGACCGAGTCCGGTTCCTGTTCGATGAAATTGACTTCATCGCCGGGTTCGAAACTATCGTCCTCCTCATAGAACGTTTCACTGAACCCGAACACGCCACCGGCGTGGATCAATGCGCCCGTGGAAGCCGTGGTGGCGATCAGCGCCGGGGTGCCGCCTTCACAGCTGGCACTGAGAGTCAGGTTACCGAGAGCGAGTACGGTGGTTCGCCCCGAGCCTTCGTTAGCGGAATAGAAAAACTTCTTGATCGTGGTGCCGCCGACGTTGTTGGCAGTACCGGCACTGTCTGCGCTATTGGCGTGGTTGGCGTTGTTCGCGCTGTCTGCGCTATTGGCGTGGTTGGCGTTGTCCGCGCTAGCGGCGCTCGGAACCTTGGGGAAACCAGAGACGTTCACCTTTGCGCCAGTGACCGCGCCGTTCTTGATTTTCTGGGTGGTAACAGCGTTCTTCTTCAGTTGCTTGGTGCCGACGCTGTTCTTCGGCAGCTTCGCGGCAGCAAATGCGGCACCACCAAGCACGAGGAACACCGCAATCGACGACATCACGTTGGCGTACGTGAGCCGCTTCGTAATCTTCTTCACGGGTAAAACGCTCCCTTCAGATGCACTGATAGAACGAGGGGGACCCTCGAATTGGAGGGCGACTTTACTCAGGACTTCCGGACGGAGCCTTTCAACCGGCCGGGGGCGCTGTCAACCCGAATCCACATATGGGCAGGTTCTTAAATCTATTTCTTCCATAGAGTCAACGCGATGCTGCCGAAGCCTCTGGTGATCTTCGCGCTTGTGCTCCTCGCCGCATGCCCGACCGTGTTCGGCTGCGCTGGGAGCGACGGCCCGACGACGCAGAGAGCGGCCGCTACCCAAGAAGACGGCTCAGGAGGGTCACGCCAACTCGACAAGGAACAGGCAGCGCAGGGGCGGGCAAAGTCGGGGGCTCAGCAGAAGCAGGCCAAGTATCAACCCGCACAGGGGTCGAAGCTGCGGTCGGCACAGGCGTCCAAACCGAAGAAGGTGTCCGCTCCGGGCGACGAAGGCGACGGGCACCGGAGGGGAAGTTCCGGCCGGGCGGAACTCTCTGACGAAGATGCGTGCGCACAGGATCCGTCGTTGTGTGAAACCCCGAAACCCGATCTCGACCGTTCCAACCCCGACGTTCGTGAGGCAGAAGCGGAAGGGCAAGGCTCGAGCCAGCCCGGGAAGTGTCACTCGCAGGACTGCAAAGAAGCTCGGGCTGAAGGCGGCTAGCTGCCCTCGCGCTCGACCCGCTCGGCCTCTTCGGCTAGGCGCTCGACTAGGCGAGCGAAGGCCTCGAAGCCCTCGTTGACCTTGCCGTAGCCGCCGGCGGTGTAGCGGGCGTAGACGCCCTCGAGGATGATTGCCAGCTTCCAGTAGCCGAGGGCGACGTAGAAGCCGAGGTCGGAGAGGTCGCGGCCGCTGCGCTCGGCGTAGCGGGTGGCGAGCTCGGCCTGGGTCGGGAAGCCGGGGGCGAGGTTGGCGGGCATGCCGAGGGCGACGACGTCGTCGCCCCGCTTCGGCCAGTAGGCCATCAGCAGGCCGACGTCGGCGAGGGGGTCGCCGAGGGTGCAGAGCTCCCAGTCGACCACGGCCGCCACCTCGCCGGAGTCGGTGAGGATCATGTTGTCGAGGCGGTAGTCGCCGTGGACGATCGTCGCCGGGCCCTGCTCGGGGATCCGCGCCGAAAGCGCCTCGTGGACGCGGTCGATCGGCTCCAGCTCGCGCGTCTTCGACTTCTCCCACTGCCCCTGCCAACGGCGCAGCTGGCGGGCGACGTAGTCCTCCTTGCGGCCGAGGTCGCCGAGGCCGACCGCGTCGGGGTCGACGGCGTGGATCTGGACCAAGGTGTCGGCGACGCGCTCGCCGATCGCCCGCCGGTCGCCCTCGTCGGGGAAGATCTCCGCCTCGGCGAGGCCGCGCAGGATCGGCCCCTCGACGAACTCCATCACATAGAAGGGGGCGTCGTTGACGCTCTCGTCCTCGCAGAGGCCGACCACCGGCGCCACCGGCACCTCGGTCCCGCCCAGCGCCGAGACGACCTTGTACTCCCGCGCCATGTCGTGCGCCGAGCCGAGCCGCTTGCCGAGCGGCGGACGGCGCAGCGCAAACATCGTCCCGGATGCGTCCGTGACCCGGTACGTGAGGTTCGAATGGCCCCCGGCGATCCGCTCGAACCGCAGCGGCAAGTCGGCCTCGGCGACGTTCTCCCCGAACCACGCTTCCAGCGCTTTTTGGTCGATTCCGTCCGGCGCCTCGACGGTTCCGTTTGCGTCGGTAGCCTCGTCAGCCATAGGGGCGCAAGCATATTCACGATCGGATCGTCGCCTGAGCCCGTCGCTCGCCAACCGGCTGCGGATCGGGTTCGCGATCGGCTTTGCCGTGCTCACCGCGATGGCGGTGATCGGCGTCGCCCGCTTCATCCAGCAGCGCCAGGACTTCGAGAACTCGATCGCCCGCTCCTACCAGGTGGAGATGGTCGCCCGCGAACGGCTCGCCAGCGGGACCGGCGGCAGGGCGGCGAAAGTCGTCGTCGACCAACAGATCCGGCACCGGCGGGAGCTGCAGGACGACATCTCAGGCGACACCCGCGACACCGCCCTGCTCGTCGCCGCCGGTTTGATCGCCGGGCTGACGGGCGCGCTGCTCCTCTTCAGCGGCCTGATCTCCTCGATGCGCCGGCCGCTCGAGCAGCTGGTCGACGCAGCGGGGCGGCTGGCCGCCGGCGACCGCAGCACCCGGGTCGAGGTCGGCGGCCTGGCGGAGACGGCGACGCTCGGCGCCGCCTTCAACGAGATGGCCCGCGAGCTGGAGATCGAGGAGGGGCGGCGCAACGAACTCGACCGGCTCAAAGACGAGTTCGTCCTCACCGCTTCCCACGAGCTGCGGAGCCCGCTCACCTCGGTCCAGGGCTTCGCCGAGCTGCTGATGCTGGACAAGGACTCGCTGACGCCGCGGCAGCGGGAGACGGTGGAAATCATCCTCGACAACTGCCGCCACCTGGTCCGGCTCCTCAACGACCTGCTCGACCTCGCCCGCTCGGATGCCGGGCGACTGTCGATCCGTCCACAGCCGACCGAGGTCGCGCCACTCGTCGAGGACGTGGTGCGTACGATGCGCGGCCAGACCGAGGCCGCCAGTCAGCGCTTGACCGAACAGGTCGAGCCAGGTCTCCCTCTGATCGACGTCGAGCCCGACCGGATCCGGCAAATTTTGGTGAACCTGCTTACCAATGCGCATGAGTACACGCCCGAAGGTGCGTCCATCGGGGTCGCGGCGCGCGCCGTCGGCGCCGAGGTGGAGATCAGCGTGAGCGACAACGGCCCAGGCATCCCGCCCGACCAGCTAGAGCGGATCTTCGAACGCTTCACCCGCGGCGACGCCGGGCTGACCCAGCGGGTCGGCGGCACCGGCCTCGGGCTGGCGATCTCGAAATCGCTGGTCGAGCTGCACGGCGGCAGCATCAGCGCCGAGTCGACGGTCGGCCAGGGCTCGACCTTCCACGTCCGCCTGCCGATCGCGACCGCTGCGGCCGCCGACGGCGGGCAGGACCGGGCGACGGCGGAGGCGAGCTGATGGCGACGATCCTCGTCGCGGATGACTCGGAGACGATCCTGCTGCTGATGCGGACGCGGCTGGAGATGGCCGGCTACACGGTCCTCACCGCCGCCGACGGCCAAGAGGTCCTCGACGCGGTCGACGGCAACGGCCTCCCCGACCTGCTGCTGCTCGACGCGATGATGCCGCGCAAGTCCGGCATCGACGCCCTGCGCGAGCTGCGCAACGGCGGTCACGACGTCCCGGCGCTGATCGTCAGCGCCCACCAGAACCCAGGCGACGCCGACGCCCCCACCGACCTGGCGATCGACGGCTACATCACCAAGCCGATCGACTTCGACCGCCTGCTTGAGACAGTCGCCGAACTGACGGCGTAGCCGGTTTTCGACACACCCGGCTGGGGCGAAAATCGGAAGCGCTAGCGGGACAGCACCCGGAACCGGAAGACGGCCGGCGTACGGTCGCGATTGCCGGCGGGGTCGGTTGCGAAGACGCGGAAGGTGTGGCGGCCGAGCTTGACGCGGTAGGCACGAGGTGAGGTGCAGCGACGATAGGGCTTGGCGTCGAGCTTGCAGCGGAAGCTGGAGCCGGGCTCGCTGGAGGCGAAGCGGAAGGCGACTCGGCGCCACTTCTTATGAGTCAGGAGCCGGGCTCGCGGATGTGAGGCGAGGCGGGTCTGCGGCGGCTGCTTGTCGGGCGGCGGCTTCTTCACCGGCGGTTTGACGGGGGCTGGCGGTTTTGGGAGAGGTGGCGGCGGAAGTTCGGTCTGGGTCCGGAAGTTGTTCGGTTCGGCTTCGGCGACCGACTCGCATTCGACCGGCACCGGATCGCCGTACTGCGCGAAGTCGATCAGCGCCGAGTCGTTGTCGGGGCCGCAGTTGATCGTGGTGTCGGCGTCGCCCGAGTTGGCGAGGATCGAGTCTTCGCCCGCGCCGGCGAAGTAGACGTCGGCACCCGCGTGCCCAAGGAGCTGATTCGGACCCCCGTCTCCGTAGAAGACGTCGGCTGAGTTCGAGCCCTCGAGGTCCTCGACTTCGGCGATCGAGTCGAGGGGTTCGCCCCCGCAGCTCGGCGTTTCGCCGGAGCCGGGCCGGCCGGCGGCGCCACTCGCCAGGTTCGCCGCGACGCCTTCGCCGAAGCGGGCCCAGGAAGCGTTGTCGCGGCCGGCGCCGCCGACGATGCGCAGGCCGTCGCAGACCGAGTTCGAGAGGAAGAGGTCGTTGCCGTCGCCGCCAAGCTGTTCGTCGGCGCCGCCGTTGTGGGTGAGGGCGTCGTCGCGGCCGAGGGCGCTGAGGACATCGGCGCCTTCGCCGGGCCCGTCGACAAGGATGTCCTCGCTTTCCCCACCGCCGGTGATCGTGTCGTTGCCTTCGCCGCCGATAGCCACTACGGAGACGGTGGCCGGGAAGCTGCTGGCGGTGATCGTGTCGTTGCCGCCCATGCCGGCGAGCAGCACCGAGTCGAGGGGCTGGGTCAGCGGACAGACCGCTTCGGTCGGGGACTTGATTTCGCATTCGCCGTCATCGCTCGCGCTTTCGTCGAAGGTCCCCGCCGTGAGCTGGAAGGTGACGGCGGTTTCCGAGTAGCCGGCGGTGACTTTGTCGCTGCCGCTGCTGCCGACGAGGTAGAGCTGGGCGTAGGGAGTGGCGCCGGGCGGGGCCATCAAGCCGACGCTGACCTTGCTCGTGTCACGCGCCGCGGCGCCCTGGACGATCTGGTCCGCCCCGCCGCCTCCGTTGATCGCGTCAGCGCTGCCGCCGCCGTAGATCGCCTCCCCACTGCCGGTGCCGACAATTTCGTCGGCGAAGGCGGTACCGACGATCGCCTCGAAGACGCCGGTTTCGACTTCGTCGACGCCGCCCCCGTTCGGCGCGACGCCGTTCTTGGCGTTTTCGCCGCCGCTCCCGAGTTCCAGCTTGACGCCGTTTTCGTCGGCCGGGTTGCCGAAGCCCGGCGTGACGCCGGTCGAGTAGCTGAGCGTGTCGGTGCCGCCGCCACTGTCGAAGATGCGGTCGATCGTCGAGTCGCCGCGGACGTAGTCGTTGCCTTCTTCGCCGTCGATCGAGTCGGCGCCGAAGCCGCCGGCGAGGCGGTCGTCACCGGGGCCGCCTTGCAGCAGGTCGTCGCCGATCCCGCCGAAGAGCTGGTCGTCACCCGCACCGCCACGCAGGATGTCGTTGCCGCGCTCACCAAAGACGACGTCGTTGCCTTCGCCGCCTTCGAAGGTCTGGCTGCCGACCCCGAGGAAGAGGCAGCTTTCGGGGCAAGGCGAAACCGCCGTGATCCCCGCCGGCACGATCACGTCGTTCCCCGCCCCGCCCTTGACGTCTTCGACCCCCGCCGGAGCGACGATCACGTCCGAGCAAGGCGTCCCATAGGTGGTGCCGTTCACAGTGGTCGGACCTTCGGCGCAGCTAGGCGTCGTGTCCGCGCCAGCCGCAGCTGGCAACACAAGCAGAAGAGCGAGCAGAAGCGCCGGAAGAAACCTCACTCTCTCCACTTACCCCCTACCCCCCATTCAACTCGGGCGGGGGAGGGTGACCCCCTCCAGGCACTCAACCACG
>DASTGL010000278.1:0-4737 GCA_035719145.1 Solirubrobacterales bacterium | reverse complement strand
CGGTCCCTCTTTGGGCGGTTTCGGCGCCGGCCGCCCGTCGCCCCCGACGCCTTTGCCGCCGAGGAACGGCTCGAGCACGTCCATCGGCAACGGGAAGACCACCGTGGTGTTCTGGTTGGTGCCGATTTCCAGCAGCGTCTGCAGGTAGCGCAGCTGCAGCGAGGCCGGGTTGGTGCTGATGATGTCGGCGGCGTCGGTGAGCTTCTGGGCGGCCTGGAACTCGCCCTCGGAGTTGATGATCTTCGCCCGCCGCTCGCGCTCGGCCTCGGCCTGGCGCGCCATCGCCCGCTGCATCTGCTCGGGGATCTCGACGTCCTTGATCTCGACCGCGGTGACCTTGACGCCCCAGGGCTCGGTCGACTCGTCGATGATCTTCTGCAGCTCTTCGTTGAGGCGCTCGCGGTCGGCCAGCAGTTGGTCGAGCTCGGCCTTGCCGAGGACCGAGCGCAGCGCCGTCTGCGAGATCTGCGAGGTCGCGACCAGGTAGTTCTCGACCTCGACCACGGCCCGGTTGGAGTCGACGACCCGGAAGTAGGCGACCGCGTTGACGCGGCAGGGGACGTTGTCGCGGGTGATCACCTCCTGCGGCGGGATGTTGAGGGTGATCGTCCGCAGGTCGACCTTGACCATCCGGTCGACGAGCGGGATCAGCAGGATCAGCCCGGGGCCCTTCTGGGCGATCAGGCGGCCGAGGCGGAAGATCACCCCGCGCTCGTACTCGCGCAGGATCCGCACCGAGGTGCCGAGCGCGATCAGCCCGAAGAACACGAGGACGATGAGAATCCCTGCCACAGCCTCCATCAACCGGCTCCTTCTCTGGACTGGACCGCCGTCTGCGGCTCCGGGCGGACCACCAGGGTCAGCCCGTCGACCGCCTCGACCTTGACTCTATCCCCCAGCCCGACCGGCCCTGAACCAGGCGCGAGGCGGGCGCTCCAGATCGTGCCGCCGAGCCAGACCCGACCCTCGGGGTCGATCGAGCTGCGGGCCTCGGCGGTGGAGCCGACCATCTCCTCGGTGCCGGTGCGGACGTGGGGGTCGCGGTGCGCCGCGAGCACTTTGCGGCTGATGAAGTAGAAGCTGATCGCGGAGACGACGCCGAGGGCGATCAGCGCCCCGCCGATGTAGTCGGCGGCGTTGCTGTCGGAACCGAGGGCGACGATGCCGGCGCCGGTCAGGCCGGCGACTCCGAGGAAGGCGAGGATGCCGCCGGTCGGCAGCAGCAGCTCGGCGAGCAGAAGCCCGAGGCCGATCAGCGCGATGACGACGAAGGCTTCCATCGCCCCTGATTATCCCCCTGTCTATGCGCCGGCCGCGTAGCGGCGCACGTCGGCTTCCAGTTCGGAGTCGCTGCGGTAGGGCCCTTGTTTGAGGTAGACGAGCTTGCCGTTCTTGTCGAAGAAGGCGGTGTCGGGGAAGCCGCCTAGCCCTCCGAACGATTCGAGGGTGCCTTTGTGCGGGTCGACGTAGCTCGGGTAGGAGAGCGGCTCCTCCTTGAGAAAGGTCGCCGCGGCGTCGGTCGAGTCTTCGGAGTTGACGCCGAGGAATGCGACCTTCTTGCCGTAGCGGGCCGAGAGCTGCTGCAGGACCGGGAACTCCTCCCGGCAAGGGCCGCACCAGGAGGCCCAGACGTTGACGACCGCCGGGTAGCCATGAAGCTGCGCGAGCCGCTTTTCGAAGGCGCTCTGGCCGCCGGGGATGAGGTCGTTCGCCTGCTTGTGGAGGGCGGCGAGCGGCGGCGGCGAGCCGCCGAGCGCTTTCGTGTAGTCGGGATGGGACCCGTCGCCGCTCTCGGTCGAGCTTCCGCAACCTGCGGCGAGAAGCGCCGTCAGCGCTACCGCGCCCAGCGCCAGGAGGAGTCCGATTCGCGTACGCATCCGCTCAATCGGTACAATACGTACGTTCGGTTCGCGGGTTCGCGGACCGCTGAGTTCTTCGGGGAGACCTCCAGTCATGCCCCGCAGCCTCGTTCGACTTTCCGATTTTCCACCTGTTCCCGGCCGTATGTCTCAGTCCGGCGGGGACTGAATCCCGGAAGCCTCCATGGCCAACACCAGCGACGTTGCCGCTGACGCGGCAGTTCCTTCAAGCGCCGACATCGAGCGTGCGGCGGCATTCGCCCGCGAGCCCTTCCTGCTCGACGGCGAGGGGCCCGAGGCGCTGGCGCCGGGCACGGCGCGACGGCGAGCGCTCGACGCGGCCCTGAAGGAGCTGGACGAAGGAGCCGAGGATCCCTCGATCCAGTGGCGCCGGGACTTTTCGCTGCTGCTCGGCTTGGAGCGCTTTCTCGCCGACGAACCGCCGAAGCTGCGCGACGGCGCCGAACTGAACCCGCACCAGGTCGACGCCCTCTCCGGCACCCTCGCCGAGCTGATGGGACAGCAGCAGAGCGGTAGCGCCCCGCCGGTCGAGAACGGCAACGGCAACGGCGACTCCGGCAACGGGGCCGGTGCCGCGACGGCGACCGCCGGCGTGGAGACCGACGACGCCGCCGAGCTCGACGAGGAGGAGGACGACGAGGTCGCGCCCGACGAGGAGCCGCAGGACTGGGAGGAACAACCGGCCGAGGACGACGAGGAGGTCGTCGAGGAGGCTCCCGAGGACCCCGGCGCCGAGCGCCGCTTCTGGTTCGAGCACGCGACCGGCGCCGGCAAGACCGTCGCCGCGGTCGGCTTCGTCGAGGCGACCCGCACCGGCGGCGTCCTGATCCTCACCCACCGCCGCAACCTCGTCGACCAGTTCATCGGCGAGATCTCCGATCGCGGCTACAAGGAGCGGCTGCGGCCGCCGCTGCTCGACGGTCGCGACGATCCCGACGGCCCGGTCACGGTCGAGACCTACCAGTGGTTCGTCCGCAACCACAAGAAGATTTCAGACGCTTATTCGATCGTCATCTGCGACGAGGCCCACACCGCCCTCGGCGAGAAAACCAGCGCCTGCATCCGCGACATGCCGGGGCCCGTCTACATCGGCATGACCGCGACGGGGGCGCTGATCGCCCGCCACGTTGCCGACCTCTTCCCGACCCAGACCTCGCGCTTCGACCTCGCCCAGGCGGCGCGGCGCGGCGTCATCGCGCCGCTGCGCTGCCTGCGGATTCCGCCCGGCCCCGGGGTGCGGACGATCGCCAAGGTGCCGCTGCGAAAAGGCGAGGTCGACCAGGACTTCGACCAGGAGGAGCTGGCGGCGCTGCTCGACCAGGAGCCGTTCAACGTCGCGATCGCCGACCTCTACCGCTCGCGTTTCCGCAAAGTCCCCGGCGTCGTCTACACCGCCGGCGTCCAGCACGCGAAGAACGTCGCCAAAGCCTTCCGCGATGCCGGCATCAACGCGCAAGCGGTCTCCGGCGAGACGCCGAAGCGCGAACTGGCCGAGATTCTCGCCGGCTTCGAGCGCGGCACCGTCGACGTCCTCTGCAACGCGATGCTGCTGGCCGAGGGCTGGAACAGCCCGCGGGCGACGATCTGCATGCACCTGGCGCCGACCGCCTCGCGGCGGATCTACCAGCAGCGGGTCGGCCGCGTCACCCGGCGGGCGCCGGGCAAGGAGGCGGGTCTGGTGCTCGACTTCGTCCACCCGGCGACGACCCACGACGAGACGATCATCACCCTCCACAGCCTGCTCGACCGCGACGTCTACCGCGGCGGCGCGATCGTCGTCGGGCCGGTGCGGCGCGGGCGCGGGCGCAAGGTCCGGGTCGAGCGGCGGATCGTCCCCGTCTCCGACGTCGAGGAGAAGCGGATGGAGGTGCTGGAACGCGAGATCTGGCGGATCGCGGTCGAGAACCTCGACTACCCCGAGCAGCACGCCTGGGCGGCGCTGGCAGGCGCGCGGGTCAATACCCAGGGGTGGCGTCGGGCGCGGGCGATGCTGCAGAACGACCGCACGAAAGAGTTGCGCCGTCGCTTCCTGCTGACCTGCGTGCAGCGCAACCGCAACGCGCAGCTGCGGCTGAAAGCGCTGGGGGAGATCGCTGACCTCGGCGACGCCGACGCCTTCGACGACGCGATCGACATCGTCGGCACCTGGAGCCGGGAGGACAAACGGGCGGGGACGAAGACGCTGCTGCAGGCGCTGATCGACAAGCGGATCGGCCGCCGCGACCAGGCCCAGGCCTGGGTCTGGCGGCTCGCCTCCTACACCCGCGAACTGCACGAGGAGTACGCGGTGCAGCGCTGGCCGGAGACCAAGCGTCTGCTGGGGCTGCTGGTCAACTCCTCGGGGCGGGCGCACGGGCGCAACGCCCGGCGGCTGGTCCACGCGGCGCGCAAACAGGACCGCCGGCTCGCGGTGGCGTTGCTGGCGGCCGCGGTCTCGCACACGCCGGAGGGCGAGGAGGTGCTGCGCGGGGCGCGGATGCGGATGGCGCGGAAACCCTCGGCGGTCGCCCGCGAGCTGTTGAAGAACTTCCCCAAAGGCGGCAAGCGGCGGCGCAAGCGCAAACGCGGTGGCGCCGGGCAGTCCCAGGGCGAGAACGGCAACGCGCCCGAGGCCGCGAGCAACGGCGACGCGCAGCGGGAGCAGGGGAGCGACGGCGAGGCGCCGGCGAAACCGAAACGCCGTCGGCGGCGCAAACCCAAAGCTTCAGAAGCGGGTGAGGTGGACCTCGCCGGCTCCGACGGCGATGCGGTCACCGCTGGGGGTGACGACGACGAGGTATCCCCGGTCGTCGACGCCGTCGGCGACGCCTGAGCCGCCCTCCCACTCGACCTATCTGCCTAGTAGCGCGTCGCGTTT
>DASTGL010000277.1:0-4238 GCA_035719145.1 Solirubrobacterales bacterium | reverse complement strand
ATGCTGGTCGCGGCGGCGAACCCCTGTCCCTGTGGGCGGGGGGAGGCAGACCCGGACTGCTGCTGTTCGCCGTATGAGGTGCAGCGCTACCAGGGGAAGCTGAGCGGCGCGCTGGCCGACCGGATCGACATCCTCGCCGCCGTCCGGCAGCCAAGCGCGGCGGAGATCGGCGGTGCCCCGGGCGAGCCGTCGGCCGCGGTGCGAGAGCGGGTCCGGGCGGCGCGGGAGCGGCAGGAGGAACGGCTGGGACCGGGGCGCTGCAACGCGGAGATGACGCCGGGGGAGGCACGCGCCTGCGCTCTCAGCGCCGAGGCGAGCGCACTCCTCGCCGAGCTCTACGCGCGGCAGCGTCTCAGCGGCCGCGCCCACGATCGGGCGCTGCGCCTGGCGCGGACGATCGCCGACCTCGAAGGGGCCGAGGCGATCGGCGAGGAACAGATGGCGCAGGCGCTGCAGATGCGGAGGCGGGACCATGGCTGAGCCCGTCGCCTGTCGCGAATGCCTGCGCCGTTCCTGGCTGCTCGCCGCTCTCGGCCCGTACATCGAGAAGGTCGCGACCGGCGAAGCCGGCTCGCGCTCACCGGAACTACTGCGGCTCTCGAACGAGGATCTGATCGAGGTCGCGGCCCCGAAGATCGCGGCGCAGATGCTGGGCCGGGTGGAGTCCCTGTCGGAGGAGCGGCTGCTGGAAGAGCTGCTGCTGGCCGAGTGCTGGGCCTGCTGTCGCCACAGCGACCTCTACCCGCACTCGCTGCGAGACGCCAGCGACGCGCCCTGGGCGCTGATCGGCCGCGGCGACGCGACGCTCCTGGACGGCCTTGAGCTCTTTGAGACGGTGACGATCGTCGGCGCCCGCCGGGCCACCTCCTACGGCCGGGAGATCGCCCGCGAGCTGGGGCGGGAGCTGGCGGCCGCCGGCATGGTCGTGGTCAGCGGCCTCGCCTTCGGGATCGACGCCTGCGCCCACCGCGGCGCGATCGATGCCGGTCGTACGATCGCCGTCCTCGGTTGCGGTCCCGACGTCGCCTACCCCGCCAGCCACCGCTCCCTCTGGCGGCAGATCTGTGAACGGGGGCTGGTGATCTCCGAGTTCCCGCCCGGGGCCACCCCTTGGCGCTGGACCTTCCCCGCCCGCAACCGGATCATGGCCGCACTCGCCGGGATGACGGTCGTGGTCGAGGCGGCCACCCGGTCTGGTTCGCTGATCACCACCGACCTGGCCGCCGACCTCGGTCGCGACCTCGGCGCAGTCCCAGGTCCCGTCAATTCCCGCACCTCCGCCGGCCCCAACGGCCTGCTGGCCTCAGGCGCCCACGTGATCCGCGACGCCCAGGACGTCCTCGACGCCCTGCTCGGCCCCGGCCGCAGGCCGATCGTCTCGGCCGGCCCGAACCTCGACTCCGACCTCGAAGCCGCCCTTGCCGCGGTCGAGGCGGGCAACTCCACCTGCGACGCCGTCGCCGCCGCTACCGGCCTCTCCGGGCCCGCCGCGGCCACGGCTCTTTCCCGCCTCGAGCTGCTCGGGTACCTCACCTGCTCCAACTTGGGTACCTACCTGCGCACTTTGGCGCCGTCTCCAGGTGGGTCCCTCTTTAGGCTGGAGTCATGACTTCGGACCGCATCCCGGCCGTGCTCTCGATCGCCGGCTCCGACTCCGGCGGTGGAGCCGGAATCCAGGCCGACCTGAAGGCGTTCGCTCGAGTGGGCGTGCACGGGATGACCGCCATTACGGCGATCACCGCGCAGAACACCGTGGGAGTCGATGCTGTCGAGGCGGTTTCGGGGGAGATGATCTTCGCCCAGGTCGCAGCCGTCGCCGAGGACATCGGCGTCGACGCGGTGAAGATCGGGATGGTCGGCAACGCGGAAGCGATCGAGAGCGTCGTCGCCGCTTTGACCACGATCTTCAGGAACGAGCCGCCTGTCGTGATCGATCCGGTGATGGTCTCCGAGAGCGGCTCGGTGCTGCTCGACCCCGACGCCCGCGAGGCGCTGGCGAATCGCCTGCTGCCGCTGGCCACCGTGGTGACGCCGAACATCCCCGAGGCGCGCGTTTTGACCGGAATGGGGGAGGAGGCGACGCAGACCGAGCTGGCGCAGGCGCTGGTCGGGATGGGAGCGGGCGCGGCCGTAGTGACCGGCGGCCACAGCGAGGAGCTGGTCGACGTCTTCTACGACGGCGAGGAAGTCGTCGAGATTCCTGGCGAGCGGCATCCGGACGGCGCCGCCCATGGTTCGGGTTGCACCCACTCCTCTTCTCTTGCCGCTTACCTTGCGCTCGGCTGGTCGCCGCTTGCCGCCGCGGTCGGCGCCCGTGAGCTGACCTCCGAAGCGGTGCGTGACGGTCTGCGCGAGATCGGCGGCGGAGCGGGTCCCGTCGACGTGTTCGCTCTCTCTCGCGCCCGCAGCCGCGGCGACGCCGAAGCGACCCGCTGACTAGATTCCTGGCAATGAGCAGCAACGGCGACACCACGACCAAGCTTCCGCGCCCGCGATCCTCGGTCGTCTTCGACGGCCCCGACCGAGCCCATGCCCGTGCCTACATGAAGGGGATCGGGTTCGACGACGACGCGCTCAGCCGGCCGACGGTCGGGATCGCCAACACCTGGACCGAGGCAATGCCGTGCAACTTCCACCTGCGGGCGCTGGCCGAGCACGTCAAAGATGGCGTTCGCGCGGCCGGCGGCACGCCGATGGAGTTCAACACCGTCGCCGTCTCCGACGGGGTGACGATGGGGACGCAGGGGATGAAGGCCTCCTTGATCAGCCGCGAGGTGATCGCCGACTCGATCGAGCTGATGGCCCGCGGCTACCAGTTCGACGCGATCGTCGCCCTCTGCGCCTGCGACAAGACGATCCCCGGCTGCGCGATGGCGCTGGCGCGCCTCGACGTGCCCTCGGTGCTGCTCTACGGCGGGTCGATCGCGCCCGGCCACTGGCACGGCCGCGACGTCACCATCCTCGACATCTTCGAGGCGATCGGCGCCCACAACGCCGGCGACATGTCAGACGAGGAACTGCACGAGCTGGAGGGAGTCGCCAGCCCCGGGGCCGGCGCCTGCGGCGGCCAGTTCACCGCCAACACGATGGCCTGCGCCTTCGAGGCGCTGGGGATCAGCGCCGGCGGCTCGGCGATGGTCCCGGCCGAAGACGACGACAAGGACACGGTTGCCGAGAAAATCGGCGAGCTGGTGATCAACGTCCTCGCTGAGGACATCAGGCCGAGCAAGATCATCACCCGCGAGGCGCTGGAAAACGCGATCGCCTGCGTCTGCGCCTCGGGCGGCTCTACCAACGGCGTCCTGCATCTGATTGCGCTCGCGCACGAGCTCGGGATCGAGCTGACGATGGACGACTTCGAGCGGATCTCGCGCCAGACGCCGCTCTTCGCCGACCTCAAGCCGGGCGGGCGCTTCGTCGCCACCGACCTTTACGCAGCCGGCGGCGTGCCGGTGATCCTCAAGCGCTTGGCCAAAGCCGGAATCCTCCACGGCGACGCGATCACCGTCACCGGTCGCACCGTCGGCGAGGAGGCCGCGGCGGCGACCGAGGCACCGGGTCAGGAAGTGGTGCGGGCGGTGGAGAGCCCGCTCAAGCCCGAAGGCGGGCTGGCGATCCTGCGCGGCAACCTGGCCCCGGAAGGGTCGGTGGTCAAGGTCGCCGGCACCGAGCGCCGCCGGCAGACCGGGCCGGCCCGCGTCTTCGAGTGCGAAGAGGACTGCTTCCGCGCCGTCAAGGACCAGCAGATCAACCCCGGCGACGTCGTCGTGATCCGCAACGAGGGGCCGGTGGGCGGCCCCGGGATGCGGGAGATGCTGCAGGTGACCGCGGCGATCGTCGGCGAGGGACTGGGGGAGAGCGTGGCGATGGTCACCGACGGCCGCTTCTCCGGCGCCACCCGCGGCTTGATGATCGGCCACGTCGCTCCCGAGGCCGCCAAGGGCGGGCCGATCGCGGCGATCCGCGAGGGCGACGAGATCACCGTCGACATCGACAACCGCCGCCTCGACGTCACGCTCTCCGACGAGGAGATCGCACAGCGGATCGCCGACTACGAGCAGCCGGAGCCGCAGTACACGCGCGGGATCCTGGCCAAGTACGCCGCCACGGTGTCATCCGCGGCGCAAGGCGCGATTACCTCTTAGCCGACGGTGGTGTCAGCGGCCGCCCTGAGCGGCTGCGAGGACTCGATGAACTGTTCGAGCAGCGGGTTGAAGCGCTGTGGGCGCTCCAGCATC
>DASTGL010000276.1:0-5563 GCA_035719145.1 Solirubrobacterales bacterium | reverse complement strand
GCGGCAAGGGCGGCGAGGAAATGGGCCATATCGTCGGCGGCCACCAGCGGCTGATCGACGCGATGGTGGCGCGGGCGCGCGAGCTCGGCGTCGAGGCGCGGACCGGGGCGCCGGTCACCGGCCTCGCCCTCGCCGAGGACGCCGCCGCCGACGACGCCGATCCGCGGCGCGGTCGCCTCCATCAGCTCTGGGGGACGGGGGCCGAGCGCTCGGCGAGAGCGCCCTCGGTCACCGTCGCCGCGGCCGGCTCGGGCAGGCCCAGCGGCGCCGTCGCCTCGGCCAGCGGCGAGACCGGCGGCGGCTGGATGCGGCCGACCATGTGCGCCGCCATCACCCGGAAGTAGGCGACGACGGTCGGCTTCAGCTGCATCTTCGACTCGCCTTTGCGGGTCGTCCAGTCGTTCGTCGTCGGCACCTCGGCGACTTTGGCGCCGGCGTTGTAGAGCTTCAGCAGCAGCTCGACGTTGGCGGCGAAGCCCGGCTCGCGGACCAGCAGGTAGCCGTAGGTGTCGGCCGCTTTGCGCAGGGTCCCGGCGCGGTACACGCGGTAGAGCGAGGAGAGCGTGTGCATCTCGCGCAGGCCGCCGAGGTAGCGGAAGGTGTTGGAGACCGATTTGCTCGCCGCCAGCCGCCAGCCGGCTACGCCGACGATCTTGCCGCCGGGCGCGTAGACCGAGGCGAGGACGACGTCGTTGCCCTGGTCGAAGAGCTCCATCATCCGCGGCAGATCGGAGAGGTCGGAGGTGGTGTCGGCCTCGAGGGTGACGATCGCGTCGTCGTCGGAGGACTCCTTCAGGGCCGAGCGGATGCCGGTGTTGATCGCGGTGCCGAGCCCTCGGTTGACGGTGTGGGTGACCACCGCCAGGTGCATGTCCTGGGCGTGTTCGCGGATCACCTCGCCGGTGCCGTCGGTGGAGCCGTCGTCGACGATGATCACCCGCGCCCCCAGATCGCGGGCGACCGGCGCCAGGTCGGCGAGCAGGCGGGGGATGTTTTCGGCCTCGTTGTAGGCCGGGATCACGAAGCGGATCATGCGAAGACCTCCAGGGGCCGGGGGGCGGGGATGTCGAGCAGCTCGACCGGTCGGCGCACGGCCGCCGACTCGCGGACGGCAAGCGCCGCCGCGAGGGCCTTGACGCCGTCGTGGGCGCTGATCGGCTCGGGGGTGTCGTCGAGGACGCAGCGGCAGAAGGCTTCGAGCTCGGCCCGCAGCGGCTCGGCCTTGGCGAGCGAGAAGCGCACCGCGGCGCCCTCGCCGTCGCCGCGCAGGACCGAGAGGCCGTCCCACTGCAACGGCGCCGTCGTCGACTCGACGAACCAGACGTCCTGGGTGATGTAGCTCGCCCGCAACAGCCCGTTCTCGCCGATCAGGGCGATCTCCCGCTTCTTCTCGGGGGTCAGCCAGTTGACGTCGAGCAGCCCCAGCGTCTCCCCCGTCCCGGCGCCGCCGAAGCGGGCGAGGCAGGTGAGCAGGTCCTCCTGGGAGCTGTGCTGGAAGCGGCCGCCATCGGCGTAGATCTCGTGGATCGAGCAGTCGAGGACGTACTGCATGACGTCGAGGTCGTGGGTGGCGAGGTCGATCGCGACGCCGGTGTCCTGGATCCGCGTCGGCAGCGGCCCGACCCGGGTCGTGTGGGCGCGGTAGACCTTGCCGAGCCGGCCGTCGGCGACCAGCTCGCGCAGCTTCGCCACCGCCGGGTTGAAGCGCTCGACGTGGCCGACCATCAGCTTGCGGTCGGCTTCGATCGCGGCGCCGCGCATCCGCAGGGCGTCGGGAAGGGTGGTCGCGATCGGCTTCTCGACGAGGACGTGCAGGCCGGCGGCGAGCGCCTCCAGCGCCACCTCGGCGTGGTCCTCGGAGGGGCAGGCGATCGAGATCGCGTCGAGGTCGTCGGCGTCTTCGACCAGGTCGCGCCAGTCGGAGAACTCCAGCGCCTGGGCCCCGGCCAGCGCCCGTTCGCGCGCCAGCGGGTCCGGATCGGCGACGGCGACCAGCTCGGCGCAGTCGAGCTGGGCGTAGTTGCGGAGGTGGAAGGCGCCCATCCGGCCGCAGCCGACGACGCCGACGCGCAAGCGCTCAGACAAGGGAGCCCTCCAACTGCGGCGCCACCGGGCCGCGTTCGATGTGGGCGACCGCGAGGGCGGCGATCCGCTCGGCCGCGCGGCCGTCGCCGAAGATCGGCGGGCGCTCCTGCGGCCGCGGCTTGGCGAGGGCGGCGCGGAACTTCTCCGCGTCGACGCCGACCAGCGTGTTCCAGCCGGTCGAGACGGTCTCGATCCACTCGGTCTCCTCGCGCATCGTGATGCACGGCACCCCCCAGAGGTAGGCCTCGCGCTGGACCCCGCCGGAGTCGGTGGCGATCGCCACCGCGTCGCGCTCGAGGGTCAGCATCTCGGTGTAGGTCACCGGGTCGCGCATCTCGACGTTGGCGGGAACCTCGAGGCTCCAGGTCTCGATGCTCTTGCGGGTCCGCGGGTGCAGCGGGAAGATCACCCGGCACTCGGCGGCTCCGAGGCAGCCGAGGACGGCGGCCAGCCGCTCGGCGGAGTCGGTGTTGTAGTTGCGGTGGGCGGTGGCGAGGACGTACTCGCCCTCCTCCCCCTGCTCGGGCAGCCGTGCCCGGGTCGCGAAGTGGACGTCGGCGAGGACGTCGCCGGTCACATGGACGGTGCCCTTCACCCCCTCCTCGACGAGGACGTCGCGGGCGTGCTCGCAGGGCGCGAAGAGGAGGTCGGAGAGCCCGTCGGTCTCGATCCGGTTGGCCTCCTCGGGCATGTCGGAGCGGTAGCTGCGCAGACCGGCCTCGACGTGGATCAGCGGCACCCCGGCGGCAACCGCCGCCCGCGCGCCGGCGATCGTCGCGTGGGTGTCGCCGCGAACGAGGACCGCATCGGGTTCGCGGCTGGCGATCACGCGGCCGATCCGGTCCTCGGCGACCGTCACCGCCGCCGACGGCGGCAGCGAGCCGACGCCGAGGTTGAACTCGGGCAGCGGCAGGTGCAGGTCGGCGATCTGAAGGTCGGACATGCCGGGGTCGTAGTGCTGGCCGGTGTGGACCAGGATCTCCTCGGCCCGGCTGGCAAAGGCAAGCGAAAGCGGCGCCGCCTGCACGATCTCCGGTCGCGAGCCGATGATGGAGACGATCTTTGCTGCCATGACCGAACAACGCATGAGCGGCTCGGGTCTTTTTGCTCCGGCGGAAAAAACTCCGCAATCCGGGAGGTTCAACCTTTTTTGGTCCTCCCCCCGGCTGCCGGCCGCAAGTGCGCGCGCCCGGCGCTCGTTGTCTATTTCGAGTATGGAGGCACATACCGAACTAGCGAAAAGCGAGGCGCTCAGCGTCAACAGCCGGCAGGCCCGCTCGCTCGGCGCCCTGCAGCGCCTCTTCGACATCGCCTTCGCCCTGGCACTGATCCTCCTGCTCAGCCCGATCCTGATCGGCGTCACCCTCGCCGTCCGCCTCGATAGCCGCGGCCCCGCCTTCTTCCGCCAGCGGCGGGTCGGCTACCGGGAAAGGGAGTTCACCCTCTACAAGTTCCGCAGCATGCGGGTCGACGCCGACCCCCAAGGCCATCAGGAGTACGTGACCGCGCTGATCAAGGGCGAGGGGCAGAGCCCCGACGGCGGCCGCGAGAACCTCTACAAGCTCGCGGTCGACAACCGGATCACCGGGGTCGGCCGCTGGATCAGGCGCTGGAGCCTCGACGAGCTGCCCCAGCTCTTCAACGTCGTCCGCGGCGACATGACCCTGGTCGGCCCCCGCCCGGCGATCCCCTACGAGGTCGCCGAGTACCCGAGCTGGTACCGGGAGCGGTTCTCGGTCAAGCCGGGCCTGACCGGCTACTGGCAGGTGAGCGGCCGCAGCGAACGCACCTACGAGGAAATGGTGCGGCTCGACATCGAGTACGCGCAGCGCCGCAGCCTCGGCCTCGATCTTTCCATCCTTCTCAAAACCCCGTGGGTCGTCCTCAGTCGAAAGGGAGCAGAGTGAATCCAGCAGGAGCCATCGGAACCTTGGTCGTCGGTTACGGATACTGGGGCCCGAACATCGTCCGCAACGTCGTCGAGCGCCCCGAGTTCCGCCTCATGGGTCTCTGCGAGCTCGACGAAAGCCGCGCCGAAGACTTCCGGCGGCGCCATCCCGGGATCTGGATCGAGCCGGATCTCGATGCCGCCCTGGCCGATCCCCGGATCGAGGCGGTGGCGATCGCGACCCCGCCCCACACCCACTACAACCTCGTCCGCCGGGCGCTCGAGGCGGGCAAGCACGTCCTCGTCGAGAAGCCGCTCGCCCGCACCGCGAAGGAGGCGGCGGCACTGATCGCCCTGGCCGAGGAACTCGACCTGGTGATGATGCCCGGCCACACCTTCGTCTACAGCCCCTCGGTGAACGCCGTGCGCGACCTGATCCAGACCGACGAGCTGGGCGAGATCTACTTCATCACCTCATCGCGGATGAACCTCGGCCTCTACCAGCAAGACGGCGTCGTCCTCGACCTCGCGCCGCACGACCTCTCGATCCTGCTGCACTGGCTCGGCAAGCCGCTGGTCGAGGTCTCCGCCAGCGGCCGCGCCGTCTTCCAGGAGGGCGTCCACGAGACCGCCTTCCTCACCCTGCGCTTCGAGGGCGGCACCCAGGCCAACGTCCAGCTCTCCTGGCTGGCGCCGCGGAAGATGCGCCAGATGGTCGTCGTCGGCTCGCGGCGGATGGTCCAGTACGAAGACACCGCCGCCGACGACTCGGTCCGCATCTACGACCGCGGCCTCGACTTCGCCGAGCCGCCCGCCAACTTCGGCGAGTACCGCCTCACCTACCGCACCGGCGACATGGTCGCCCCCCGCGTCCAGGCGCTGGAGCCGCTGAGCCAGGAGCTGCAGGACTTCGCCGCCGCGATCCGCGAGGGCGCGGCGCCGGTCTCCAACTCCTACCTGGGGCTGGAGATCGTGCTCTGCCTCGAGGCCCTGGAGGAGTCGCTGCGCAACGAAGGCCGCCCGGTCGAGGTGGGCTCCGCCGACGAGATGCTGGCGGCCGCCCGCACCGAGCTGCTGCCCGCTTCCGGCGGCGAGTAGCTAGAAGTCGCGCTCGCGCTCTGTCGGCGCGGGCGCGGAGACGCCGAGGAACTCGAGCTCGGCCAGGTAGACCAGGACCGCGTGGGTCGCTAGCTGCTCGACGCTGACCCGCTGCCGCAGCGCCTCCTGTTCGAGGGTGGCTTCGGTCTCCGCGTCGAGCCGCAGCTCGTATTCCGCGTGCACGTGTGACTGCTCGGGCAGGAAGCGCGGCGGCGCCAGCGGCGGCCGGCCCACCCTCAGCTTGTAGGCGTAGTGCACCAGCGCTCTGCGGACGCCACCGGCGACGTCGGCGCAAAAGTGCTGCTCTACTCCCTTGTAGGCGATTTCTCCAAGTTGCACGCGAATCATTCCTACTTGAAGAAACTCCTCTGGAAGCGCCAACATTTTGAGCTGCACCGGAGTCCGGCTGATCTTCAGCCTTTTCGGCCAAATTTCATCTACTGAAAAGCAGGCAATACACGCCTGGGCTCCTGCAAATTTCGACCTCGATAC
>DASTGL010000275.1:0-3367 GCA_035719145.1 Solirubrobacterales bacterium | reverse complement strand
CGCCGCAGAGCTCTCGCACCTGCGCGGCGGCGACCACGAGGACCTCGCCCAGCAGGCGGCTGACGACGCGCTGATGGCGATCCTGCGCAAGCTCGACGAGTTCCGCGGCGAGAGCCGCTTCACCACCTGGGCCTACAAGTTCGCCCTGCTGGAGGCGGCGGTGAAGGTGCGGCGGCGCGCCTGGCAGGGGCGTGAGATCCCGCTCGAGGACGAGGCGTGGAGCGCGCTCGCCGACGCGGGCGCCCCTGCCGGCCGGGGGGCCGAGAACGCCGAGCTCTTCGCCGCCCTGCGCGAGGAGATCGAGCGCCTCGGCGTGCGCCAGCGCGAGGTCCTCGTCGCGGTCGCCCTCAACGGCGTCCCGATCGACGTCCTCGCCGAGCGCCTCGGCTCGACCCGCGGCGCCCTCTACAAGAGCCTGCACGACGCCCGCCGCAACCTGCGCGCCGCGCTCGCCGCGCGCGGCCTGCGGGTAGACACCGGAGAGGAGGAGGCATGAAGCCCGACCACGAACACGACGCCGTCCTCGGCCGGGTCCTCGGCCCCGCCGCCCCGGAGCTGACCTGCGAGCAGTGCTTCGAGGAGCTCGACCGCTACGTCGAGCTGACCCTCGCCGGCGAGCCCGCCGACGCCCGGGTCCCGGGCATGCGCGCGCACCTCGACGGCTGCCCCGCCTGCGCCGAGGACTTCGCCAGCCTGCGCGACCTCGTCACCCAGGAAGGGGATTGACAGGGGCGGGCGATTCTCTAAGGTCAATTCATGATCAATCAGGGTCTAGCCGCATGGAAGCTGCCCCTGATCGTGGCCGGGATCTGCGTCTCGATCGTCGCCGCTTTCTACCTCGGCGGCCCTGGGATGGGGATGGCCGAGGGCTCGATCGTCGCCGGCATCATCGTCGTGATGGCGGTCCGCAACCCGCCGCTGCACCCGATCGTGCCGCCGCCGCCGAGCGACCTGCGCGAGCACCTGCTGGTCGTCGTCGACGAGCCGCTCGAGGACGGGACCGCGATCGAACGGATCGCCGCCGCCTCGGTGCCGCTCGACCCGGCTGAACCGGAGCCGGAGGTGCGCGTCGTCGCCCCCGCCCACAACCGCTTCCTCGACCGCTGGGCCTGCGACGTCGGGCCCGGCCGCGAGCGCGCGCAGCGCAGCCTCGTCCTCACCCTCGCCTCGCTCGCCCGCGCCGGCGTCGCCGCCAGCGCCCGGATCGGCGACGAGGACCTCGTCCAGACCGTCGCCGACCAGCTCCGCACCTACCCGGCGACGGAGGTCTTCCTCGTCACCAGCGCCGCCGGCGACACAGCGTCCGCGGCCGAGGAACTGCGCTCGCGGCTGCACGCGCCGTTCCACCACCTCCGCTGCGCACCGGCGTACCAGAACGCCACTGGTGCAACCAGTTTTGCCGCTTGAAGCTGTTGCAGCATTAATGCTCTAACCATTTGACCGGTCAAACGGGAGGCTGCGGGGCGCCGTGCCGCCCCAGCGCCGCAAAGAGCCCCGCTCACCCGAGCACGCCGCCCTCGGCGAGGCGCTCCGCACCCTGCGCAGCGAGTCGGGCCTGAGCCAGGAGCAGCTGGCCGAGGGCGCCGGCACCGACCTCACCCAGGTCGGCGGCATCGAGCGCGGCGTGCGCAACCCGAGCTACACGACGCTGCTGCGGCTGGCCGAGGCGCTGGACACGACCGTCGGCAAGCTGACCACGCTCGCCGACAAGCTGCGCGCCCAGGCCTAGCGGCCCGCCTTCTTCGGGATCACCCGGAAGCGGAACGTCGTCACGGTCTGGTCGGGGCCGCCCGGGTCGTTCGCCTTGACGCGGAAGGCGTGCCTCCCGATCCCGACGCGGTAGGCCCGCGGCGAAGTACAGAGGCGGAACTTCTGCCGGCCCAGCTTGCAGAGGAAGCCGACATCGGCGCCGATCTCGCGGAAGCGGAAGTGCACGGCGACCCGCTCCTTAGCAGTGCGGATCTTGCGGCGCGGGTGGTGCGTCAGCTTCACCGTCGGGCGGCGCAGCCCGCTCTTCTGCGCGGCCGCCGCCGGGCCGTCGCCGAACGGGTCGGTCGAGGTCGCGATCAGGTAATGGGACCCGACCGCCACGCACAGGCTCACCGCCGGGCAGGAGATCCCGAAGGCCCCGTTGGGACCGGTGTAGGGGACGGCGTTGGTGAAGGTCCAGCCGGAGGCCGGCCCGCCGGGGTCGGTCGAGGCGATGACGTCGAAGTTGTCGTTGACGGCGGCGCAGGCCGAGGTCGTCGCGCAGTCGAACGCGGTCAGCTGCAGGGGCGTCGCCCCGGCCGCTTCCTTCCAGGCCGCTGCGCCCGCCGTCGGGTGGGTCGACGAGAACACCGCGGTGCCGTTGCCGGTGACGCAGAGAGATGGCGAGGGGCAGCTGACCCCCATCATCGGGCCGAAGCGAGGGTCGTGCACCACGCTCCACGCCGCGGCACCTCCGGCCGGGTTCGTCGAGGTGAGGACCGCCCCTTCTCCTTCCGTGTCCGCGACCGCAACGCAGAGCGTGGGCGAGGCGCAGGAGACGTCCTGCAGTTCGAGCGGTTCGGGAAGCTGAGCAGTGGTCCAGGCACCCGGTCCGCCCGCCGGGTCGGTCGAGGTGATGATCTTGCCGCCGAGACCGACGGCGACGCAGAACGACACGGTCGGGCACGAGACCCCGTACATGTGCACGCGGGGCCCGCTGTCCTGGAGATGAAACCCGCTCCAGGCGCCCACTCCGCCATCGGGGTCGGTCGTCGTGAAGATGCCGCCGAGACGGGTGGCGGCGACGCAGAACCCGGTGCTCGGACAGGAGACGCCGCGGATCTGGGCGCCGGGGAGGAACGCCGTCGCGGGGGCGCTGGGAGGCAATTCTTCGTAGCTGCCGGGCTCCTGCAGGTGGCCGATGCGCCAGGCGCCGATGCCGCCGGTCGGGTCGCTCGAGCTGGCGATCGCGTCGTCGGAGCCGACGGCGACGCAGAGGGACGGCGAAGGACAGTCGACGTCGAGGAAGACCCCGGTCGAGATCTCGTCCGAGAACTGGCCCACCTGCCATTCGGAGGCGGCAAGCGCGCCGGGGGCGAGGGCGAGCAGCAGGAGCGCCGCGGCGAATCCGATCAGACTGCGCACGTCACTCCCCCCGCTTCTTGCCGGGCTTCAGCATCGGTTTGACGAACCCGTCCCCGGTCAGCGCCCGCTGCACCCCGGGGAAGCCGACGCTGAGATCGCCGCTCCAGACCGGTTCGCCGCCGGCCGTAGCGCGGTAGACGCCGGTTCCCGAGAACGGAGCCGGCGGCCGCACGCTCGCGCGCAGGCCGTTCGGCTTGGACGAGAAGAGGCTCGGCTCCCCGACCGCGGTCGCGAGGCGGAAGACCGAGAAGCC
>DASTGL010000274.1:0-2815 GCA_035719145.1 Solirubrobacterales bacterium | reverse complement strand
ACCACCACGCAGCGCCGGCCCTTCAGCCGCAAGCACGCGATGTAGAACGGCGTGTCGAGCATGTCCTGCACGCAGGACTGATCGCAGATCCCCTTGCGCAGCTGACAGACGCACTCCTTGCCGGCGTAGGCCTGGGCGGGCATCTGGTGAAGGTTAGTGGTCTGGTTTGAGCGCTATCCCGGCAGGGGTGGAACGTCTTGCACTTTTTCGTCGTGAGCTAGAGGCGCCAGCAGCGACCTCTCCACCGAAAAAGTTAAGTGGAACCCCTGCCGGGATAGCGCTCAGATCGAGTCCAGCGTGACCTGGAGACCCTCGCTGAGGCCCATCTGCGCCCGCCAGCCCAGCTCGCGCTGCGCGCGGGCCGGGTCGATCGAGATGCGCTGGACCTCACCAGTGCGCGCCGGCGCGAACTCCGGCTCGAAGTCGCCGGCGCCGCCGAGCTCGCCGAGCGCGCTGACCAGCTCCAGCACGTCGGTCTCGATCCCGGTGCCGATGTTGATCGGGCCGCTCGTCTCGGCCTCGGCTGCGGCGAGCATCGCCGAGACCACGTCGCCCACATATATGTAGTCGCGGGTCTGCTTACCGTCGCCGAAGACGGTGGGGCGGCCGCCGTCCTTGAGCAGGCCGCAGAAGATCGCGATCACGCCGGCCTCGCCGAGCGGGTCCTGGCGCGGGCCGTAGACGTTGCCCAGCCGCAGCGAGACGCCCGAGAGGCCGTAGAGCCGCTCGTAGAGGGAGACGTAGCCCTCGGCGGCGAACTTGCTCTGGCCGTAGGCCGACATCGGCGCGATCGGCGCGCTCTCGGGGAGCGGGATCTTCTGGCCGTCGCCCTCGCCGTAGATCGCCCCGCCGGTGGAGATCGAGACCACGCGCCCGCACTCCGAGGCGCGCGCCGCCTCCAGCACGTTGGCGGTGCCGCCGACGTTGATGCCGGCGTCGAAGAAGGGGTCGGCGAGGGACTTGCGGACGTCGATCTGGGCGGCCAGGTGGAAGATCTTCTGCGGCCGTTTCTCGGAAGCGAGGCCGACCAGGCCGTCGCGGTCGCGGATGTCCATTTCGACCAGCTCGGCCCCGTTGGCGAGCCCCGGTTCGAGGTTCGTCATCCGCCCGGTCGAGAGGTCGTCGACGACCGTCACCTCGTCGCCGCGCTCGAGCAGAGCGTCGACCAGATTGGAGCCGATGAAGCCCGCGCCGCCAGTGACAAGACATCTCATGAGGCGGTGATCCTAAGCGCATCGGCGGTCCCCGCCGCCGAGATCGGACGGTTGTACGCCTGATTGCGCGGCCGACGACCCCTGCTACCCTCGCCGCCCCATGAGACTGATCGTCACCGAGAAGAACAACAGCGCCAAGAAGATCGCCGAAGCGCTGAGCCGTGGCAGTAACGCCTCGGACAAAACTTTCAAAGTCCCGTTCTACACCTGGACCGACGACGACGGCAACGAGCAGATGACCGTCGGCCTCAAGGGCCACGTCCTCGGGCCGGCCTTCCCCGAGGGCTACTCGAACTGGCAGAAGACCGACCTGCACGACCTGATCGACGCCGAGCTGATCAAGGAACCAACCGACAAAAACGTCGTCAAAGCGATCAAGAAACTGGCGAAAGAGGCTGACGAGCTGGTGATCGCGACCGACTTCGACCGCGAGGGCGAGCTGATCGGACTCGAGGCGCTGGAGGAGATGCTCGACGCCAATCCCGATCTCGGCTCCCGCGAGGGCACCGCTGACGGGACGCTGCGGATCAAGCGCGCCCGCTACTCGGCGCTGACCAAAGAGGAGATCGAGCGCGCCTTCAACGAGCTCGACGAGCTCTCCTACCCGCTCGCCAACGCCGGCGCCGCCCGCCAGGACATCGACCTGCTCTGGGGCGCGACCCTGACCCGCGCCGTCTCCCTCGCCAGCCGCCGCTTCGGCTCCAACTTCCTCTCGGTCGGCCGCGTCCAGAGCCCGACCCTGGGCCTGATCGTCGAGCGCGAGATGGAACGGCGCGCCCACGTCGCCAAACCCTTCTGGGAAGTCTTCGCCAAGTTCCAGCACCCCGACGGCAGCTTCGAGACCCACCACACCGTCGACAAGTTCTGGGAGAAGGCCGAGGCCGACGCGGCGCTCGCCGGCACCTCGAACCCCGGCACGGTGAAAGCGGTCACGGCGCGGAAAAACACGCGCAAACCGCCGACCCCCTACAACACCACCGCTTTCTCGACCGACGCCTCCAGCCGCCTCGGCATCACCCCCGCCAGCGCGATGCGGATCGCCGAGGACCTCTACATGGACGGCTTCATCTCCTACCCGCGCACGGACAACACGGTCTACCCGTCCTCGCTGCCGGTGCGCGAGCTGGTCTCCTCGCTCGTCCGGATCAAGGAGTTCTCCGCCGCCTCGGGGCTGCTTGAGGGCGAGCTGAAACCGACCCGCGGCAAAAAAGAGACGACCGACCACCCGCCGATCTACCCGACCCAGGCAGTCCACCCGGGCGCTCTCGAGGGCCCGAAGAAACGGGTCTACGAACTCGTCGTCCGCCGCTTCCTCGCCACCTTCAGCCCGCCGATGATCACCGAGTCCACGCGCGCCGACATCGAAGCCGGCGACCAGACCTACTTCGTCCGCGGCTCGGTCGTCGTCGACCCCGGCTACGCCGGCATCTACACCTACGCCCGCTCGGCCGACGAGGAGATCCCGAAACTGGAGGAGGGGCAGACGCTGCAGCTCGACGGCGAGCCCTGGATCGTCGACAAGGAGACCCAGCCGCCCGGCCGCATCTCCCAGGCGAAGCTGGTCGAGATGATGGAGGAGCGCGGCCTCGGCACCAAGGCGA
>DASTGL010000273.1:0-2244 GCA_035719145.1 Solirubrobacterales bacterium | reverse complement strand
AGCTTCTCGGTGGCGAAGGGCGACGACCCGCAGGCGAACTAGCCGACTCAGGCCGGGCTGGTCTCACCGACCAGGTCGGCGTAGACGGCAGCTGTCTGTTCGGCTACGTCGCCCCAGTCGAAACGACGTAGGTGCTCGTAGGCTTCGGCGACGAGGCTGCGCCCGAGCTCGTCGTCGGAGAGGACGCGGATCGCCACCTCGGCCAGCGCTTCGGGGTCGTGGGCGCGGAAGCGCAGCCCGGCCTCCTCGTGCGGGACCACCTCGCGCAGCCCGCCGGTGTCGGCGACGATGCAGGGACAGCCGGAGGCCATCGCCTCCAGCGCCACCAACCCGAAGGGCTCGTAGATCGAGGGCACCACGGTGAGGTCGGAGATCCGGTAGAGCGAGTGGAGGACGTCGTCGCCGATCCAGCCGAGGAAGGTGCCGTGCTCCATCAGCCCCAGCTCGGTCGCCTGGCGCTTCAGCTCCGCCTCGTGGGTGCCGGACCCGGCGACGAGGAAGCGCGTTCCGGGCGCCTCCTCGAGCACCCGCGGCATCGCCTCCAGCGCCAGCTGGAAGCCCTTCTCGTAGACGAGGCGGCCGATCAGCAGGACGAGCTTCTCCTCGGGTGCCGCGAACTCCGCGCGCAGCCGCGCCAGGTCCTCGGCCGGCTGCGCGGGCAGGTCGTCGGGGTCGATCCCGTTCGGGATCACGGTCACCCGCTGCTCCTCGACGCCGAAGATGTCGGCGACCTGTTCGCGCATGTAGTGGGAGCAGGTGATGACGCGGTGCGAGCGGTTGGTGATCCAGCGCTCGACCCCGTGGATGTAGGTCTGCGGGTGCTTGTCGACCCAGCCCTGGTGGCGCCCGTACTCGGTCGCGTGGATGGTGGTGATCAGCGGCGCGTCGAAGCGCTTGGCGAGGTGGTCGCAGGCGTTGGCGACGAGCCAGTCGTGGCCGTGGACGAGGTCGAAGCTGTAGCGGTCGCCGAGCTCGACCCCGGCGGCCAGCATGTCGGAGTTCATCCGCTCGACCCAGGCGACGAACTCGCCGAGGTCGGTCGGCCGCTTCGGCTCGCGGATGCGGTGGATGACGACGCCGCCGCGGCGCTCCTCGGCCGGCGACTCCTCTCCCCCGCGGGTCAGCACGTGGACCTCGACGTCGCGCTCGACCAGCGCCTCGGAGAGCTTGCGCACATGGCGGGCGAGGCCGCCCTCGATCAGCGGCGGGTACTCCCAGGAAAGGATCAGGACGCGGGTCAAGTTGGTGGCTGGGGTCCGGTTGGCACTTGGCTAGGGCTCCAGGAGCGGGGCGATGCTGAGATCGGGGGCAAGCGACCGCAGGTGGGGTTCGGCGGCGCGGCCGGAGTCTATGGCCTCCAACAACGCCCGGGAGTGGTCGGTGGCCCGCTGGTAGGCGTAGTCGCCGGCCTGCTTGCGCTGATCGAGAAACGCCCAGTCACTGGACTGGGCGGCCAGCAGCTCGCGGGCGGCGCGCTCCAGTCCCTCGCCGCGCAGGCCGCCCGCGACCGCCCGCGTCAGCCGCAGCTCCAGCCGCCGGTTGCCCCAGGCGAGGTCGGCGACGGCCGGCGAGTCCCAGGTCCGCAGGTCCTTGCCCTCGCCCCAGGTCGAAGGGTGGAGCGGCCGCTCGACCGGCTCGTGCTCGGCCAGCGCCTGCGGGACGGTGAGCAGGCGGACGCCCGCCGCCTCGGCGCCCTCCAGCACCGCCCGCAGCCAGATCGGCCCCTCCGACCACCAGTGCCCGAGCAGCTCGGTGTCGATCGCGAAGACGAGCAGGCCGCGGCGATCGCGGCTCTCGGCGTAGGCGCGCAAGCGCGCGGCGGCGGCAGCGAGGAACTCCTCGGCCTGGCGCCGGGCGGCGGCCTCGGCGGCGGCAGGGTCGTAGGCGCCGCCGCCGACCCGCCAGATGCGGATTCCCCGCAGCGATTTGCCGGCGAACTGGGCATGGGCGGGGTCGGACGGGTAGCCGTCGAGCGACCAGAGCCAAGAGATCGCCTCCCAGTCGATCGGCAGCGCCACCGGCCCCGCCGGCGTCCGGACCGGGGCGAGCGCGTCCAGCGGGTCGGTGTGGGCGCTCTGGTCGAGGCAGAACCAGCCGACCCCCTCCCGCGCCAGCTCCCACTCGAGCCCCGGCTCGTAGGCGCACTCGGGCAGCCAGAAGCCGCCCTCCCAGCCGAAGCGTCGTCGGTGCGAGCGGATGCCGGTGTCGAGCTGCAGCCGCAATCCCTGCCGGGTCGCCAGCAGC